>JBDSHT010000280.1:0-9284 GCA_039918315.1 Ginsengibacter sp.
AAAATTGTAAATGTAAAAAAGGGCCAGTTCTTAAATGGACAGTCGATGAAATTTGCGGTTGAGAAAATTAAGAAAGAAGGAAATGAAAAAGTGATGCTCACTGAACGTGGCAATTCTTTTGGATATACCGACCTGATAGTTGATTATAGAAATATCCCAATCATGCAGACGAACTATGTGCCCGTTATAATGGATTGCACACATAGCCTTCAGCAACCAAACCTGGGTAGCATAACTGGTGGTAATCCCCAAATGATTGAGACAATTGCTAAAGCTGCAATAGCAGTTGGTGCAGATGGACTATTTATAGAAACACACCCAAACCCATCTAAGGCAAAGAGCGATGGAGCTAATATGCTTCAGTTGGATTTACTAGAAACACTTTTAGAGAAACTATGCGCTATTAGACAAGCGGTTATTTGATTTTCAATTTTCTATGAAAATTATTTAAATAATAGAAAAAATATTTTCACCTACTTCAACCCCCTATCCTTTTTCGCTAGAGCATTTCAATGAAAAAGGCTGCCCAAAATGAGCAGCCTTTCCTATTAAACTTATTAATTTCTACATCAATAATTCGTCAATTTCATTTCCACTCTGCGATTTTTAGTACGTCCCGCAGCAGTTTTATTATCTGCTATTGGAGTGGTTTCGCCGTAACCAGTTGCTGTAATTTTTCCTTCTTCAACTCCATTATCGGTCAAATATTTTGCAACAGCTTGTGCCCTGCTTTCTGAAAGTTTTTGATTGAGTTCATCACTTCCTGTGTTGTCTGTATGGCCATCCACTGCAATTTTATATGATGGATTTTCTTTAATTACCTCTGCAACTTCCTTCAATGATTTAAATGATTTTGGTAATAATTTTGCACTTCCGGTTGCGAAGAAAATATTCTGAGCAGCCTTATTTATTTTTTCCACAACTACCACATCTATCACAGGGCAACCATGGTTAGATGCTGGTCCAACCTCAGTAGGACATTTATCCTCTTCATCATTGACACCATCGCCATCAGTATCAGGTACAGGGCATCCCTGGTAGCGGGCTACGCCGGGAATATTAGGGCATTTATCTTCTTCATCGTTAATCCCGTCTTTGTCTGTATCTGGAATTGGACACCCCTGGTATTTTGCTAAGCCTGCTACATCAGGGCATTTGTCATCTTTATCGGCAATACCATCACCATCCCTGTCAGGGCATCCTTTCAAGGCCACTAAACCTTTCTCATCCGGACAAGCATCAAGGCTGTCAACTACTCCGTCACCATCACGATCAAGAACCACAACCACCGGTATTTCTACCACCTTTGGTGCTTCCATTCTTTTAGGAGAGATATTTCCAGCAACCCCTATGCTATGATAAAAATGATAGCTAGCATATTCGGTAACAGGAATTCGATATTGGGAATTGAGCAATATAAATGCTTCATCTACGATATTAATCTGCAGACCCACACCGGCAGGTATAAAAGCACTGTAATATTTTCCATATTTGCTAACACCAGCACCTAAATCCAAAAATGGAGTAACCCAATATTTGTCACTTAAAAGCTTCATGTTTACAGCACCTGTAGCTTCTAACAAGAACTTATCTCCAGTGAAGGGAGCCAAACTTTTAATTGGATACTTAAGGAACGACCCACCCAATGTTCCTATAAAATCAACGCGTTCACTCAATCCGGAAAGATAATTGACAGCAAGTCCTGGGTTCATATTAGCGGTGGAGAAAGCGTCTTTATCTCTTAATGTACTTGCCAGACCTTTTGTTCTGATTTCGTCAGCAGTCTTAAAATCATTTAAAAAAAAGCTGACACCTAAAGCATGGCGTTTTTTATAAGTTTCCTGTGCGTAGGAACTTGCAAAAAACCCAATAGTTAATAATAAAAGAAATAGTTTTTTCATGTTTAGTTTTGTTTACGTCGGGCAAAAATAGATGGTTACTCTCAAAGAAGAAAATTATTTTTGAGATACATTTAGTTTATAATCTTTCATTAATTTTTGCCTGGGTTTACAGTCGGATTGTAATTTCTCAGTACTTCCAACTTTACTTTTGTAAGCCCTTTTGAAAGGTAACCCAATTTCGCTGCGGCAGCTTTTGAAAGGTCAACTAATCGCTTATTTGCGTGATGCATCCTATCGTTTATTTTTACGAAAACGACTTTATTATTTCTTAAATTAGTAACTTTTATCCAAGTGTTTAATGGTAAAATATTACAGGCTGCTGTCAACTTTTCTACATCGTAGCGTTCTCCATTAGCTGTTTTCCTGCCATGAAATTTTGCAGCGTAATAACTTGCCAGACCAAAAAATACAGATTGCTTTTTATTGACAGATTTCTTTACGGGAATCTTTTTATTATCATTCTTTGCCGTTTGCGAATACGCATTAGCAAAAAATAAACTGAAGATTATAAAGAGCCAAACTTTTAAGATTTTTCCCATAAAATGTTTATTGGATCAAACATTCGGTTAGCACTATACCAATTTTATATCAGGCAAACTCATCATTTATTTTATACTTTTAAAATATTCCTGGGCAAGCAATTTATCATCATCATAAATATCATCGTAAAATACGATACTTCCCTTTTTGGCTTCACAGGTAAAATACTTAATAAAAAGAGGCAGCCTGCTTTTTACCAAAATTCTTTTACGGCTTTTATTCGTAATCCAGGTTTTTATTGAGTCTGCATTGTACGCTAATGACTGCCCGGGCTTCATTTGCATACTGTCCAATTGAGCAATGTAAAATGCAAGTTTCTCCCATTTCTGTACCCTCACACAACCATGACTTAAAGCACGATTTGCATTGCTGAAAAGATATCGCTGATTGGTATCGTGTAGATAAACACTGTAGGGATTATTAAAATTAAACTTAAATATTCCCAATGCATTATCGTCACCACTACCCTGCACAACATTCCAGGGAATCCCTTTCGAATATTTTGACCAATCAACTGTATAGGGATTGATAGTTTCGCCTTTGTTACTTACCAAGCTGTAACCTTTCCTCTCTAAATATCCTGGGTCTTTTTTTAATTGCGGTAAAATATCTTTCTTAATGATACTTTCCGGTATTGTCCATTGAGGAAAAGTAACCATGTCTGAAATAGCTGAAGAAAATATTGGAGTCCTTGTATCAGGCTTTCCTACCACAACTCTTGATTCCAGAACTAGTGAATCATGATCCCAAACTTTTAAATTAAATGACGGAATATTCACCCAAATATATCTTTCCGGAAGGTTTGGTATCAGTTTGTAACGATCAAGGGTAATCGCAATTTGTTTGAATCTTTCGTTGTCAGTCGTATTGAGGCTTTTTACAACTTCGCGGCCTGCTTTGCCATCCACCACTAGTTTTTTGTCTGCCTGGTATTTTTTTAATGTGCTTGCGAAACTTGCCGAATCAGGTAACGACAGGGCGGCATTTCCATATTGCGACTGCAACAATCTTTGATGAAGTTGTTTTATAAATGTCAGTGAATCTTTATAGGGGTAAGTTAGAAGATTATATTTTTTGGTATCCATGCTATCCACAAATACTTTCAACGCATTTCGAATAGAAATGTAATCTTTGTTTGAAGGCTCTATTTCTTCAAAAATAGAAGTCATGGAATTCGTCTTTTTAAATTCCGCGAGGGTTTTTATAAAAAAGGAATCAATCCGTTTTTCATTATGAATAATCGAGGCGCTGTCCGGCACTAATCTTCCTTCTTTTAATTCTTTCAAAGCCCTCATGAAGGCATCGCTGAGTAAAAGTTCTGCCTTTGTCCACGCGATTGCATCTGTTCTTACCAACGAATCGGTTGCAATCTTTCTACGCAGCGTATCTAATTCACTCACATGGTATTCATCAGGATATAATCCATAATATTTTGCATTGTTGATAAACTGAAACATTGAGTCAGCTATAGGAAACCATTTTTCCTTGCTACTCCAAATGCCCTGGTAGGAATTACTTTCGTAAAACTGATTTAGAATTTCATTATTCCATAAACTGATCTTCTCATTTATTTTGCCGTCATTATCTTTTGCAAATGATAATATGGCCTTAATATTTTCAGAAACTTTGGCATCCATTTGTTCCGGGGTAATTACCAATTCTTTTTCTTCAGCGGAATGCTTTCCTTTACAGGAAATGAATACGGCAATGACAAATGCCAATAAAAAAATAGTAACTAAATTCACTTTGCGAAGCATAATAGCTTGGAAATTTTAATAACAAATTCGGGATAAAAATATGGATAAATGGATGAAATCAATTCGAAAAATTGCAGCAGTTTCCATTCTTATTGTTATCAATCTGGTCTGGGGATTTTCTGGTTATACTCAATCTCAAGTTTCTAATAAGTACGGTCTGCAAGTCATCAAAGATATTACTATTTTGAAGCAACAAACAATGCTTGATAGTAATAAAAAAATGCTAAACGTGAGGGAGAATATTCCTTCAATAATACTGGACTTGAGGTATGCCACCACTAATAATTTCATGCATGAGAAATTGTATCCTCCGGTGAAGGCAACTTTTATGCGAAAACCGGCGGTGGATAGTCTGAAGAAGGTTGTAGAATATTTAAAAGAAAAGGGCTATGGTTTAAAAATCTTTGATGCCTACCGGCCTTATTCCATCACCGAAAAGATGTGGGAAAAAGTGAAGGATGATCGGTATGCTGCAGATCCTGCGAAAGGAAGCGGGCATAATCGCGGAGCTTCCATCGACCTCACTCTTGTAGATTTAAAAACGGGAAAAGAAGTTCAGATGCCCACGGGTTTTGATAATTTTAGTGACACTGCGCACCAAAGTTTTATGAATCTTGATTCAGCAATTTTAAAAAATAGAAACGTACTAAAGACTGCCATGGAAAAATTTAGATTCATAGCACTGAGCACAGAATGGTGGCATTTTTATTTACCAAATTCATCTTCTTATGAATTGCTTGATGTTTCGTTTAAAGAGTTAGGAAGATTAAATAAAAGAAGCAAATAACATCCTTTAAAAATTACATTATGTGGGAAATAGAAAAGAAAGGATTTAAGGCTTATCTGCAATTAGAGAAATCATTATCAGATAATTCTGTGATGGCTTACCTAAGTGATCTTGAAAAATTTACACAATTCCTTTTATTATTTTATGATAAAAAAACTCCCGCCACTATTGAGTTACCGGTGTTGGAAGGATTTTTAAAATGGATCAGCGATTTAGGAATGACAGCGTCCTCGCAATCCCGAATCATTTCCGGACTAAGAAATTTTTATAAATATTGTTTGCAAGAAAATATAACGGCAAAAGATCCTACTGCTCTTCTTGAGACACCCAAGCTCGCAAAAAAACTTCCTGATGTTTTGGCTTTTGATGAAATAGAAAAAATAATTGCAGCGATAGACATTAGCACTCCTGAAGGCACACGCAACAAAGCAATCGTTGAAACCCTCTACAGTTGTGGATTACGAGTGAGTGAATTAATTAATCTAAAAATCAGTTGCCTTTATTTTGAAGTAGGATATGTGCGGATTACCGGCAAGGGCGATAAGGAAAGATTGGTGCCAATCGGAAGTTCAGCTATCAAATTCATTAAAATCTATTTCGAAAATATAAGAGTTCATCTTCCTATTTCTCCGGGGAATGAGGATGTATTATTTTTAAACAGAAGAGGGAAAAAATTATCGAGGGTAATGATTTTTTTGATAATAAAAGATCTGGCAAAAAAAGCGGGCATCACTAAAAATATTTCACCGCATACCTTTCGGCATTCATTCGCAACGCACCTTGTAGAAGGAGGCGCCGATCTTAGGGCAGTGCAGGAAATGCTGGGACATGAAAGCATTACCACCACAGAAATATATACCCACCTCGATAGAGAATATCTTCGAACGACCTTGCAGCAATTTCATCCGGCATTTAAATGAGTCGTAAATAAAAACTTTATGGATGTAAGAGAGAAGAATTATTTTCTTTGAACAGAGACATACTCATCCATTGAAACAGTATTGTTACTCTTAACCCGACGGCGATAATTCTTAAACATGCTGAGCCATTTTAATTTCAGCACACCGATTACTCCTTCTTTTATAATTCCTTTATTCATTTTTGAAACACCCAATTGGCGGTCAATAAATGTGATGGGTACGGCCTGCTGCTGCTGGCGTCTCGCCAACAGCTATTCATTCAATTGCGTCCTCGCATAAAGATGATGCCTTCTGAAGATACTTCTCTTAAAGAGTTGACTAAGTTATTTGTCAACATAATTGAAGAAAGAAGATTTAGTATTGTTTTTAGTAAACCTTATTAGTACAAATAGAAATTGTTGGCGGGACGCCAACAACAGCAGGAAATGTTGGGACACGAAAGCATTACCACCACAGAAATATATACACACCTCGATAGAGAATATCTTCGAACGACATTGCAGCAATTTCATCCGGCATTTAAATGAGTCGTAAATAAAAAACTTTATGAATGTAAGAGAGAAGAATTATTTCCGTTGAACAGAGACGTATTCATCCATCGAAACGGTATTATTACTTTTAACCCGGCGGCGGTAATTTTTGAACATACTGAGCCATTTTAATTTCAGTACACCAATGACACCTTCTTTTATAATTCCTTTATTCATTTTTGAAACACCCAATTGGCGGTCAATAAATGTGATGGGCACTTCTTTAATTTTAAAACCTAATTTCCAGGCTGCAAATTTCATTTCTATCTGAAATGCATATCCTACAAAAACAATTTTATCAAGATTAATCGCGCGAAGCACATCGGCTTTATAACAAACAAAACCAGCGGTTGGATCTTTTACAGGTATCGATGTAATAAGCCTTGTGTAGATAGAAGCACCTTTTGAAATACCAATTCTGATGGCAGGCCAGTTCTCCACTTTACCTCCTTCCACATAACGTGAACCTACTGCAACATCACCCTCGCCTAACTTACAGGCATTATACAATCTATCTAAATCCGCCGGATTATGTGAAAAATCACAATCCATTTCAAAAATAAAATTATATCCCCTGTCAAGCGCCCATTTAAAACCATGAATATATGCTGTGCCAAGGCCAAGCTTTCCAACGCGCTCTTCAAGAAATAATTGTCCGGGATATTTATCAAAAAGATTCTTTACAATATTTGCTGTACCATCCGGTGAACCATCGTCAATTACCAGAACATGAAACCCTTGCTGCAAATTAAAAACAGCCTCAAGAATGAGGGCTACATTTTCCTTTTCATTGTAAGTAGGTATGATTAAAAGTTTTTCCAAAAAGACGTGACTATTTTAATTTGAAAAGTACAAATATTGTTTCAAAACATTCTCATAATTGCCAAACTCAATTTACTTTTTCAGCAAAGTACGGTTCAATATTTCAGTTAATTTTTGTTTGGTATGTAAAGGAAAATCGCCACGCATCATCCAGTCATAATAGGATGGTTCTGCTTTAAGAACCTCTGCAACTGAACGGCCTTTATGTTTCCCAAAGTTAAATACTTCCACCTCATTATCCATTACAAACCGTCGGGCAAAGTCAACCAATTTTTCTTCGCCGGTAAATTGCAAAACAGAATCTACTGTATTTCCTAAATTTTGATACCGCAATAACTGTGCTTCCAACACCTCTATTGTTGCCAGTATATCAGCTTCTGCCGAGTGGGCATCTACCAATTCTTTATCACAATAAAATTTATAGGCCGCTTCCAAAGTCCGCTTTTCCATCATGTGAAAAATATGTTGAACGTCTAACATTCTTCGGTTAGTCATATCAAAAGTTAACCCTGCCCGCAAAAATTCTTCAGCCAATAATGGAATGTCAAATCGATTGCTATTGTACCCTGACAAATCTGAATTGTCAATAAATTGTTTCAATTCATTTGCCGCCTCTTTAAACGTGGGGGCGTCTTTCACCTGTTCATCAGTAATACCATGAATCTCTGTAACAGCCGCAGGTATGGGCATTTGAGGATTAATAAATTTCTGCTTCACTACCCGTGTATTGTCGGGCATTAATTTCACAATTGCTATCTCAACAATCCTGTCAGTAGCAAGATTTACACCAGTGGTTTCAAGGTCAATAAAAGCAATTGGACGTTCCAGGATTAAAGCCATTTCAGTTTTTTTATTTTAATTTTTATCAGATTATAAATTCAGGCTCTGCAAAATATTCATTCCATCGTAATTTCCACTACTCATGAAAAGAAAATTTGCATCTTTTTTATTTTTATTTTTCAATTCAGTTTCCAACGCCTCTCTATCTGAGATTACTACCATTCCTTCTTTTTGAAAACCATCCATTATTTCTTTTGGATCCAAGGGCTTTAATCTTTTTAATTCTAAAGCATGACGACTAAAAAATACAATTGCTTCATCGGCCTTTTCTAATGCCCCATTGTACTGATCCATAAAATTTGCACTCAGACTGCTGAATGTATGCAACTCCAATACCGCTACCAATTTTCTTTTTGGAAATTGTTCCTTTACGGCATTAATGCTGGCTGTTACTTTGCTGGGCGCATGGGCAAAATCTCGATAAACATTTACACTTTCGTTAGAAGCAATTAATTCAAGGCGTTTGGATGCACCGGAAAAATTAGAAATTGATTTCGCAAATGTGGCATCATTCACATTAAGTAAACTACAAACCAAATGTGCTGCCTGCAGATTTAATAAATTATGATTTCCAAAAATACTCAACGATGTATTTTGATTTCTTATTGAAACATTGGTTATGCCATTTTCAATTTCAAATTCCGGTAAATGATATGGGAAGTAAGTCAAATCCTCTCTGAAAGAATCTTTGATTAATTGAGATAAAACCATGTCAGTCTCATTAAAGATCAGATAGCCACCTTTTTCAATTTTGCCTATAAAAATCGAGAATTGCTCAACGTAATTTTCAAACGTAGGAAAAATATTAATGTGGTCCCAGGCAATGCCTGTTATGACTGCAATATGCGGAAACAGGAAATGAAATTTTGGTCTCCTCTCAATCGTGCTTGCTGGGTATTCATCAGCTTCGCAAACAATGACTGGAGCATTAGTAACTTTTACACTTTGATCAAATCCATCGAGTTTGGCACCAACCAAATAATCAAAATCACGGTCTGCATCTTTTAGCACATGCATGATCATCGCAGTTGTAGTGGTCTTGCCGTGGCTTCCTCCTATTGCTACTCTTTTTTTATCAATGCTTTCTTTATAAATATATTCAGGAAAAGAATAAATGGTAAGTCCAGATTCAGTTGCTATTTTCAATTCAGGATTGTCTTGCTTCGCGTGCATTCCCAGTATAACCG
>JBDSHT010000281.1:0-2682 GCA_039918315.1 Ginsengibacter sp.
CGCTTCAGTCATGGAGCGAGCGCCGGCATCCAGCATCTTTAATGTGGGATGATTTTTTTCAATAGCGGTTTGGATTTCCTGCATGGTCAGCAATTTTTGCGAAAATGCTGATTGCATAATAAACAAACCCCCAATTAATAATTTTATACTTTTCATATCTTATAATTTTCTGCCGAAAATGATTAATGTTTTATTTCGGGCACTTCTATTTTCCCATATTTTTTCAATTCATATTCCTTACTCATTAAGAAGATGATTGGCGTTACTAAAAGAATGTGAATAGAAGAAGTAAACACACCACCAATCATAGGAAGCACAATAGGTATCATGACATCGCTGCCTACACCGGTACTCCATAAAATTGGAATTAGACCAAAGAGGATTACACAAACAGTCATAATCTTGGGCCTCACTCTTTTGGCAGCTCCCATGATTACATATTCACGCAAATCGGCGTTGGTAATTGTTTCTCTTGAATTACCTTTTAATACCACCAATTGCTGCATGGCATCGTAGAGGTAGATAATCATTACCACACTCGTTTCCACGGCTAACCCAAACAAGGCTATAAAGCCGACTGCCACTGCAACAGACATATTTACTCCCCAGAAATAAATCATAAAGGCTCCACCAATTAATGCAAAAGGAAGAGACACCAAACTCAGCAAAGCTTCTCTTACAGAACGAAACGCAAAATACATGGAAAGAAAAATGATGAACAGAACAATAGGCAAAATGATTTTCATTGTTCTTTCGCTGCTGATTAAATTTTCATATTGTCCGCTCCAATCTATAAAATAACCTTTGGGTAATTTGGTGAGCATTGTATTTAATTTCTCTTGAGCTTCCTGCACGGTTCCTGCTAAATCTCTGTCTCTTACATTGAATAAAACGGTACCACGCAATAATGCATTTTCAGAATTGATCATTGGTGGCCCTTCTGTAATTGCTACGTCTGCTACAGCTTGTAATGGAATAGGCCCGAATTGCGCAGTCTGCACCTGTAAATTTTTTAAAGCTTCCATGTTATCCCTGAAATCCTGTGCATAGCGGGCATTCACTGAAAAACGTTGGCGGCCTTCAATTGTAGTGGTTAGTTTCATTCCACCCAAAGCGCTTTGTACCACTGCATTTACATCATCTACACTTAAACCATAACGGCTTATTTCCTCACGCTTAATTTTTATGTCAATATATTTTCCGCCAGTTATTGGTTCTACATACAAATCTTTTACTCCATTTATTCCCAGCAATTCAGCTTTTACCTTTTCTGCAAAGGCATAAATAGTATCTAAATTTTGTCCATAAACTTTTACACCTACATCAGTTCGGATACCGGTTGACAACATGTTGATACGATTAATAATCGGCTGTGTCCATCCGTTCGTTACACCCGGTATTTGTAGTTTACTGTTCAGTTCATTTACAATATCCTCCTTTGTTATGCCGGCTCTCCACTCTGATTTTGGTTTTAATAAAACAATAGTTTCTATCATGCTGATCGGTGAATTATCGGTAGCAGTATTGGCCCTTCCAGCTTTACCCAATACATTTTTTACTTCCGGAACCGAAGCAATAATCTTATCCTGAACCTGTAATATTCTTTTTACTTCCGCATTAGAAACATCGGGCATGGTTACGGGCATAAATAATATAGAACCCTCATCCAATGGTGGCATAAATTCACGTCCCAGACTTAGTATGAGCGGAATACTTATTAATAATGCGATTATGTTAATTGCAAGAGTTGTTTTACGCCATTTGATGCACAAGCGGATTATAGGTTCATATATTTTTCGTAATCCCTTATTGAGCGGGTTAGAGGACTCTGGCGTAAATTTTCCTTTTAAAAAAAAGGAAATCAAAACCGGGGTAAGTGTCAAAACCAGAATGGCATCCACCGCTACTATGAAAGTCTTTGTATAAGCCAATGGACCAAATAGTTTTCCTTCCTGCCCTGTAAGTAAAAATATAGGAAGGAATGAAGCCACAATAATGACAGTGGAAAAAAATACACCTCTTGAAACCTGCTTGCACGAGCTTTCAATAATGCGCATTCTTACATCTTCCGGTATTTTTAAATAATTCTTTTTGGGTACTATTTTATTGAAGAATTTTTTCATTTTCATTTTAATTTATTGGAAGCATCATGTGATTATATAACCATATTGGGATGTAAAACGCAGCCTTTAATAGTTGTATATTTGAGTATTGAATTAAATACTTTTTTATGGAAAAGATTGTCCTTGAAGTTGATGATATTCTTGCCAAAGCATGGCGAGAGGCTTCTATTCAAAAACGAAAAGAAATCAACAAAAAAATAAGTGTTCGAATAGGAAAAGAGCTTTTTGATTATTCTAAAGATGAATTTCAGAAATACCTGAATGAACTGCGTAATAAAATGGCCGGGCGTGGACTTACCCAGGAAAAACTTGATGAAATCCTGAATGAAGCAGACTGACCTTTTTGTTTTCGATACGAATTCGCTTTTGAGCGCAGCATTAATTGCATCTTCCGTTAATGCGAATGCTTTAGACATAGCAATAAATAGGGGGAGGATAGTTCTTTCAGAGCCTGCACTACAGGAATTTAAAGAAGTTATATTCAGAAAAAAGTTCGATAAATATTTTTTAAATATTAAAGAAAAATTGGAAGCTATAGAGAAAATAGAACACAATTCTA
>JBDSHT010000282.1:0-5608 GCA_039918315.1 Ginsengibacter sp.
AAATGACCTGCCAGTGATGCGGCTTCTGAAGCAACACCTTCCATAATATCTCCGTCGCTACAAATTGTATAAATAGAATAATCAAAGATTTTGAAGTCTGGTTTGTTGTATCGGTTAGCAAGATATTGTTGTGCAATGCCCATTCCCACACCGTTTGCAAAACCTTGTCCCAGCGGACCTGTAGTAATTTCAATTCCTTCCAGTAAACCATATTCCGGATGCCCGGCGGTTTTGCTATGCAGTTGACGGAAATTTTTTATGTCATCGAGTGTAAGATCATAACCCGTTAAATACAAATAGCTGTACTGTAACATACATGCGTGTCCGCAACTTAAAATGAAACGATCTCTGTTAGCCCATTCCGCATCTTTAGGGTTGTAGTTCATAAACCTTGTCCAAAGCACATGCCCGATGGGTGACAGTCCCATGGGAGTTCCGGGATGACCTGAGTTAGCTTTTTGTACAGCATCTGCCGCTAATACTCTAACGGTATTAATTCCTAATTCTTCGATTGGTTCCATTTTTATTTTTTTATAAATTGTTTATTTTGTTGCAGAATACTTGCATTGCTAATTACCAATGCAAAAATTATTCGCAAAAGTAAAATTTTTATTATTAAGGTGAGATGGTAGTGCCATGATTGTTTTATAACGAGTGAAAAACTGGGAAAGAAGATTTGTGTAAGTGGTTTGATTTCAAATCTCTTTGTGAACTATAGTATCATTGTAATATTCCTCCCAATCAAGTTATGTGAAGTCTTTCTGATGAGTTCTGGTTTAGTTTTTGTGTAAGAAAACCGAACACAATATTAAAAAATGGAGCACAAATTTAAAATAGGAGATCATGTAAAATGGAATTCAGAAGCAGGACATGTATCAGGTAAAATAATTAAAATACATGCTGCTGATTTTGATTACAAAGGATACACACATCATGCTGATAAAGACGATCCGCAGTACGAAATAAAAAGTGATAAGACAGATCACATCGCAGTGCATAAGACAAAAGCGCTTACTAAGGTGAGTTAGGAGTCTGAAGAACGATTATTCATTTAATAAAAAATAGACCATGGAAGTAAAACTAAACGAAGCCACAGAACTAAGGCCTGAAGGCGATAGAATAATGGATGCGCCTTTAGTATCGATAGACCTTAATGAATTTATTAAAACCATAAAGAGTGAAGTGGCCTGGAAAGAAAAAGATAGAAATGCCATCACGGTTTATAAAACGGATGGATTAAGAATGGTCTTGATTGCACTTCATAAAGATGCCGAATTAACAAGGCATAAGGCCGAAGGAATTATAAGTGTGCAGGTGATGGATGGTGAAATCAATTTTACTACCGACGCAAAATCCGTTGTTTTAAAAACCGGTCAGGCAATAGCTTTACACGAAGGATTATACCATTCTGTAACCGCTATAAAAGAAAGTGTTTTTTTATTAACGCTAACTACTTCTCTGAAAAAATAATTATCTATTAATTCTTGACGAAGATTAAATTTTTTTGAAAAGAATTATTGCTTAATGACCTGACCGCTACCAGTAATTTTTGACGTTACCGTGGCTGTAGCTCCTTTATAATATACATTACCACTACCATCGATGGTGGCATTTAAATCCTGTAAAACAGTTAACTCAGCATTGCCGCTTCCTATTATGGATACTACCGCCTGCTTGCTGACCATACCAAAACTTTTCACACTACCACTTCCTGAAATATTTATTTGATAATTGTTAGCGGTAGCACCTTGTATAACAATATTTCCCGAACCGGAAATGGTTGATTTAAAATTTCCTGATCCGAGGAAGGAACCCTTGGAATCAATGTTTCCACTTCCACTAACTGCCAGGCTATTCAATGACGGCATGGTGATATAAACCTCTGAATTATCGTTACTCACATTGGCATTGGATTTAAACCCAATAAATAAAGTTCCATCCTGCACCTTAGTTTCCATGAATGGAATTATGTTTTCATACGCCTTTACTTTTACATCAAAACTATTTCCCTGTGTGATAAATACATTGGTAGAGCCGCTAACAGAAACGTTGTAAAAATCTACAACAGACCTCGGTTCGGTGATGATAGAACCACTACCTTTTACAGAATCCTTATTACATGAAACCATCAATAGGCAAATGGACACCATACCCAATACAAAATAATTTTTCATAACCTCTTTTTATGCATTAATTAATTGCTGCAAATGTAGAGGAGGAATTTGGGCTTCCTTAAATTATAGCGTTTATTAGATACATTTTTGGTATATCCTTAACAAAATTATTTATCGGGTAAAGCAGGCCAGATGCAGGTTCTATTCATCAATTTCCAAACCCCAGTCGATTCCTTTTTTTACGGCAGGCACGCCTTCTGTAATCCATCTTGGAGGTTTTGCTCCTTTTAAAAGCCAGTCAAAATATTGTTGCTCTCTGATTTGAATATCCTTTTTATTTTTCCTTTGCACCAGGTTGTGGGCTTCTCCATTGTAAGTCAGCATCCACACTTTTTTGCCGAGACGAACCATGCCGGTAAACAGTTCAATGCCTTGGTACCACGGCACTGCGCCGTCTGCATCGTTAGCCATTATTACCAACGGAGTCTTTACGTTCGGTAAATGAAAAAGAGGAGAATTCTCAATATACAATTCAGGCTTTTCCCATAAAGTAGCTCCAATCCGGCTTTGTGTTTTTTCATATTGAAACTGCCTGTTCACTCCTCCCTGCCAACGAATGCCACCATAAGCACTTGTCATATTAGCCACCGGAGCGCCCGCCCATGCTGCTTTGTAGATATTGGTCATCGTAATCAATTGGGCCACTTGTATGCCTCCCCAACTTTGTCCTTGTATGCCGACATTAGCCGCATCCACCCATTTATTTTTCATCAGATCTTTGGTGGCACTTACCACATAATCATAAGCACTTTTGGCCGGATGCCCAATGGTGTAAGATATATCTGGTGTAAAAACAAGATAACCCCGGCTTACAAAAAATGAAATGTTGAGCCTGCTAGGAGTGGGTGATGGAGCAATGTATTTGTACAAACCATCGGACAGTTTTTCGTAGAAATAAAGAATCATTGGATACTTTTTGTTTGCATCAAAATTCTCAGGTTTGTATAAAATACCTGTTGATGTTTTTCCGGAAAAAGTTTTCCATGAATACAATTCCGCTGTGCCCCAATTATATTTTGATTGTTGTGGATTTATTTCGGAAAATTGAATTTCTTCTTTGCCTTTTTCATAAGTATATAAGTCTGGTGAATGCTGGTAATTTTCTTTTGTGTAAATAAATACTTCAGAATTTTTTGCTTTTTCAGGACTGCCGAAAGAAAAGGGCTGCTCAACAAAAACATTCAACAATTTATTATTTTGTAGAAAAGCCAACCCTGCTTTTTTCGTGGTATTGTCAAATACGCTTATTAGGTTTTCCTTGTCAGAATTAATAAATTTTTCGTCGGGATCAACGCGGATGTAGCGATAGGTAACTTTATTTTTCCTGCCCATTCCGTTGGTATAATTAACAGATAACTGTTTCCCCGTAACATCTACTTTCCAGATATCGTATTTATCGTAAATAAGCAAAGCGTCATCACCATTCAGCCAGCCCATGGTGCCGTGAGGAGAAGGATAATTTGGCTGATCATTATCCTCATCAAATATGGGAACGGTTATTTTCGAAGTAATATTTTTTACCTGGGAACCATCTTCTGCAAAATAATTTTTCGACTTACTATCATACCATACAATATATTTTCCCGTAGGAGAAAGCATGGAAGAAGCAACGTAACCTTCCAGATTTTTTTTGATCAACTTCTTAGATCCATCTTTTAAATTAAATCGGTAAATATCTTTTTTAGTACTTCCTGTCCATTGACTTTCTGTTCGTCTTCCAAAGTCTGTAACACCAACATAGGTATCGATATCACCATCATCAGTGGTAAACACATTGGGAATTTCTTCCGACTCTAATTGTGTTATTTTTTTATTATCAAAATCGTAAACTGCGAGATAGTTTTTTTTCAGATCGCTTTTTAAACGTTCTAATTGTACCGATTGCAGATAGTCATTTTTGTAATTCCAAACATCCACTTTTACAAGGTCCATTTCTAATAATGTGGTGTCTTTGGGAACTGGCATTGGAGCAGTTCCAAACTGCAAACGCATTCCTGATTTACTAAACTTTATGCGTGCATTTTCGCTGATGGTAAGATCCTTTGCAATGCCTGCTGAATTTTTATCAACCAGCGTAACGGCACTATCCATACCGCTTTTGAAGTACCATAGTTTATATAATTTCACCAGCTCTTTTGGTTTTGCATCTCTCTCGGCTACATAAGCCACTTGCGACCCATCATCTGATAAAGTGAAATTTTTAAAGTCATTTCCGCCACGACTCAGTGTGTCTGCAATCATTCTGTTTAAGTCAAATAAAATCACAAATGATTTGCTTAAAGAGTCTTTAGGATCGGGTGATTGTTCCATTAATAATCTACCTCCATCTTTATTAAAAAAATATTCTTTAACCAGGGAAAAAGTATCTTCTTTTACGGTCGATAAATTTCTCAGAACAAGGTCAGTGCCTGCATCTGTAGCACTTCCTGATATTTCGTCGTCAGCAAAGTCGGTGATGGTATTCGCTAATTGTTGTTCAATATCTACTGGCTGCCCATTTTTATTTTTCTTGCCGGTTTTATTTTTTACACCCTTTTCTAACTCAATAATATTTTTTAAAGAATCAATCACTTTTCTCAAACTATCCTTCACGAAATCCAGCTTTTTTTCTTCTTTATTTTTCGGTGCAA
This sequence comes from Ginsengibacter sp., assembly GCA_039918315.1. GTDB lineage: Bacteria > Bacteroidota > Bacteroidia > Chitinophagales > Chitinophagaceae > Ginsengibacter. The sequence continues at coordinate 4,805 of JBDSHT010000282.1, forward strand.
CTGGTTTCATTTTTTCCAGTTGATAGGCTACCCAACCGAAACTTTTTTCCGGAGTTTTAAAAGATTTCACTCTCTCTTTTTTCCAGATACTGTCTTTGCCTAATTCAATAATGGCCAAGGAATCTTTAGGCTGATCATCGGGTTTTTTCTTTTTGATCTTTGCGTCTTTAGAGTCTTTGAATGTGGGTTTGATCATAAAAATCGCGAAACGATTGTCTTCAGTAATCGAAGCATTATAGCCCCGCGCAATTATTTTTTTGTAGGATGTATCTGCAGATTGAATCACTAATTCATCATCACCTTCCTGCACATTTATATTGTAAACAATCCATTTTCCATCATTGCTGATCTGTTTGCTTCCAATCGATTGCCAACCATCATAGACCGTATGATCCAATACCGGCTTTTGAGAAAAGGCATTGGATGAAACAAGAATTGACAAAAACAAAAAAGTAATCGTTCTCATTTTTTTATTCATTTTAAATGTAAACAGTGGCTTAAAAAATTAAAGCTTCTGAAGGCGGCAAACCAACAGGTAAGCACATTCAGAAGCCTTATAGAAAAATAATTTTAATCCTTTTTATGATTTATTCAAAAGCTCTTTTCTCTAAATGCTTCTCCATGTCAAGGCGGTTGATACCTTTAGACCACCAGTCAGGAGCCGGTTTCCCTTTTAAAAAATGATCGAAGAATTCAAGCATCCGTACTCCATAATCTTTCATGTTTTCTAATTTAGCAAGGCCATGATTTTCGCCTTTGTATTGCATCATTACCACTGGTTTTTTCAATCGGCGAAGTGCACTA
>JBDSHT010000283.1:0-2565 GCA_039918315.1 Ginsengibacter sp.
GGTTGAGAAATGGTTTGCCCTTCGCCAATTGGGAACGCCCTATCCTGGTAAGCAATGTGCTCCAGCGCTGTATCTAAAAAATAATGACGGGGAATTTCCATCATCGCGTTCAGCACATTTTCGTCAGTGATTCCTTTTTCTGTAATGGAATCTATTAGCTTCTTGCGCAATCCTTTGTGCCTGTATGAATCTTCGAACGTTCGCATGTTGCAAATTTAAAAAATTGAAGTCACAATAATCTTTATTAGTCTAAGCCATTTTATAAAATGAAAATTAGAAAGTTTAAAATTTTTTAGAATTGAATAGAATAGGAATTGTTCCGGTAAGAATGTGCATTAGATGAGATCAGTGTAGATTCTAAAGAATTAAAGATGCTAAAGGGCATAAAAGAAACCTTAGTAGAAGTTCATAAGCGTAAAAAAGTCAAACCTTATTGCCTTATAAATTTGGAGGATTCAAAATAAGGTAATAAGGTAAATGTAGGAGTATGGCGATTTCTACTAAGGTTGCAAAGCTCCATCTTTGACTGATTTTGTAACTATAATAACTAATCGCAGAATATACCCATCGCTCACAGGAAACCGCATTCCATCAAAGCCAATTTCAAATTTTCAATTACAAATTACTAGTTAACTTGCGACCTAAAAAAAGAGAGCTATTTAAGAATGTCAAAAAAAAATAAGGAAGAATACAAACACAGCGACTCCGGTATTTCCGGTCAATATAAAACCTGGTTTTTGGATTATGCCAGTTATGTAATACTAGAGCGGGCGGTGCCTGCGGTAGAGGATGGATTGAAACCGGTGCAAAGGAGAATCCTGCATGCGATGAAAGAAATGGACGATGGAAGGTTCAATAAAGTAGCTAATATTATTGGGCAAAGTATGCAATACCATCCGCATGGCGATGCGAGTATTGGCGATGCAATTGTGAACCTGGGACAAAAAGATTTATTGATTGAAACGCAGGGAAACTGGGGCGATGTGCGCACAGGGGACGATGTGGCGGCGCCAAGATACATTGAAGCGAGGCCCAGTAAATTTGCTCTTGAAGTTGCGTTTAATAATAAAACCACCAACTGGCAATTGAGTTATGATGGAAGGAAGAATGAACCCATAACATTGCCGATGAAATTTCCGCTGTTGCTTGCACAGGGCGCAGAAGGAATAGCGGTAGGACTTGCCACTAAAATACTTCCACATAATTTTTGTGAATTAATAGACGCCACTATTAAAATTTATAAAGGAAAAAACTTTGAGCTCTTTCCAGACTTTATGACTGGCGGAATGATTGATGTTTCGCAATATAATGACGGCATCAGGAGTGGTAAGGTAAGGGTTCGCGCACTGATAGAAGAACTGGATAAAAAAACGCTGGTGATTCGGGACGTGCCTTACGGAACCACCACTACACAATTGATTGAAAGCATTATTAAAGCGAATGATAGCGGGAAAATAAAAATTAAAAAAGTAGTTGATAATACCGCAGCCAATGTAGAAATACAGGTTGACCTTGCTGCGGGTATTTCGCCTGACATCACTATTGACGCGCTTTACGCCTTCACGGATTGTGAAATTTCTATTTCGCCAAATGCGTGTGTTATTGATTCTCAAAAGCCACGTTTTCCGGGTGTGACTGAGTTATTAAAGACTTCGGCAAATCACACAAAGGAATTGTTGAGGAAGGAGTTGGAAATCAAATTGAGCGAGCTCCAGGAAAAATGGCATTATACTTCTTTGGAGAAAATATTTTTCGAGGAAAAAATTTATAAAGAACTAGAGAAGAAACATGAGACATGGGAAAAGGTAATTATTGCGATTGATAAAGCATTTATTCCTTTTAAGAAAACACTAAAAAGAGAAATTACCAGAGAAGATATTCTGAAGTTAACGGAGAAGCCTGTACGAAGAATTTATAAATTGGACATTGATGATTTGATCGAACAAATAAAATCATTGGACGATGAAATTGCGAAAGTAAAGCATCACCTGGAACACCTCACTGATTATGCAATCGCATATTATGAAGATCTCTTAAAAAAATTTGGTAAGGGTCGCGAGCGAAAAACGGAGATCAAACTTTTTGATACCATACAGGCTAAATCTGTGGCAATAGCCAATACCAAGATTTACGTGAACCGAGCTGAAGGCTTTATCGGCACGGCTTTAAAGAAAGATGAATTTATTGCTGATTGTAGCGACCTTGATGATATTATTGCTTTTACCAAATCCGGTAAAATGAAAGTGGTGAAAGTGGCCGATAAAGTTTTTATTGGTAAGGATATAATTCATGTGGCTGTTTTTCAAAAGAATGACGATCGCACGACTTACAATTTGATTTATGCTGATGGCAAAAAAGGAATCAGTTATGCGAAACGATTTAATGTAACTGCGGTTACCCGCGATAAAGAATATGATCTTACTAAAGGAGATGAGAAGAGTAGGGTACATCATTTTACTATCAATCCAAATGGTGAAGCAGAAGTAGTAAGAATTTTATTAACCCCCGGTTGTAGTGCCCGCAACAAGGAACTTGATTTTTATTTTGAAACATTAGAGATTCGTA
>JBDSHT010000284.1:0-5023 GCA_039918315.1 Ginsengibacter sp.
GAGAATTGTATTTACTGATCAATTCTTCATCTATTCTTCCTGACCCCAAACAAGAAACATATTCCGCATCTGCTTTTGCCAATGCAACAACAGGCCCTACGCAATGTGTTGCATAATGCATGGGCGGTAAACCTTCCCAATAGCCGGGCCAGCCGGCCATTTCCTGTTGGTGTGATGCACGAAGAAATTGCAGTCTTCCCATTTCTCCTTTTTCATACATTTCTTTTACGAATAAAAATTCGCGACTATAAACCACAGTTTCCATCATCATATAAGTGAACCCGGTTTCATTAACGGCCTCTACTATTTTACGACAATCCTCAACGCTGGTTGCCATGGGCACGGTACAAGCCACGTGCTTTCCTGCTCTTAAAGCTTTGATGGATTGTTCCGCATGATTTTGAATCGGTGTATTAATGTGAACTGCATCTACGTTCTCATCTTTTAAAAGTTCATCAAATTCGGTATATCTTTTTTCTATACCAAATGCATCGCCTACCTGTTTTAATTTTTCAACATTGCGTTGGCAAATCGCATACATATTAGCGTTAGGATGACGTTGGTAGATGGGAATAAATTCAGCTCCAAAACCAAGTCCTACGATTGCGATATTGATGGTATTTTTTTTCATCGATATAATAAATTAAGTGTGATAAATAACAGATTATTATTTTCCGGAAGCCCATTGTTTTAAAAATCGTAACCCCTCTTCCGCAAAGCTATCCTGGCTTTCAGCCATCGGATGCCAAAAACAAACTGCTCCTGCAAGCTCTTTATTTTCGGGAGTAAAACTTTCAATGGTTACAGCTCCTTTGTAATTAATTTTCTCTAATCCTCTTTTATAATCATCCCAACGGGTTTGCCCTGTTCCCGGAGTGCCGCGATAATTTTCTGAAACCTGCACATGAATTAATTTATCACCAGCGGTGATTATTGCCTTTTCAATATTTCTTTCATCAATGTTCATGTGAAAGCCGTCAATCATAATTTTTGCCGCAGGATGATCGATGTCTTTTATTAATCGGGCTACATCGTCCACGGTGTTAATCAAATCTGATTCAAAACGATTTAATGGTTCCAGTGCAATTTGCAATCCCCTGGAAGATGCCATCTCGCAAACTTTTTTTAAATTATCAACTGCCCGTTGCCATTCAATTTTTCTTTGTTCCGGCGAAACCATTCTCGCTTTTCCTACGGCAGAATACATAGGGCCGCCGAAGAAATTGCAATCTAATTCTACGCAGATATCCAAACAGGTTTCGATGTAGGATAAACAATTTTCCCGGATCGATTTATCATCACTGGTTAGATCTCTGGTTGGGCCGAAAGCACCGCAAACGTTAGCTTTCAGATTATATTTTTGTAACGCTTCTTTTACCTCTGTGGTATTTATTAACGCTGGATCTTCCACTGCAATCTCTACAATATCAAAACCCATTCTAGCAATTTTTGGAAAAAGCTCATAGGCAGATGCAGTTGAAAAAGGGGAGGCCCATAACCAGGTGCTTACTCCATAAGTAATGTTTAAAGCCATTCTTATTATTTTATAATTTCCAGAGGGCTGAAAATTATTTTCAGCCCTCTGGATTCGAAGGAATTATTTTTATTTTGTTACTCTTAAAATTCCGTTCATGATGCGCCAGTGGCCAGGGAACGTACAGATGTACGGATAATTTCCTGGTACGTCAGGCACTTTAAATGTGAGGGTAAATTGTCCATTAGGATCTATCAGCGGAGTAGCCGCTAACACGTCAGGTGTTTTAGGAACATAACTTACTTTAGCACCGTCGCCTGTTTGAGCCAACTTATCTGCTGCGGCTCCTACTTTCTCTGAGGTTCCTCTCTTGATGATCACTAAATTATGCTGCATGTAATCTGGATTTTTTAGGACAATCCTGATGGTAGTTCCTGCCTTTGCAGTGATCAACTCTTTGTCATATTTCATCACGTTTTTAAGAACATTTATCGTGATTACTTTATCAATTTTTACGACCTCTTTTACAGGCGCGACGGTGCTTTCAAGGGTTTCTAACCTTACCCGCATGTCTGCCTCAAGCATAAAATTATTTTCAGGATATTCTGCAACTCTAAGAGCAGTATTTTGAGTTTCCATACCAACCCGGATGGGCGTTTCAATATCTTCACTGAATAATCCACGAGCCTTTAAATTGCCCACCTTTTCTTTGTCTATAAATAATTGCATCATCCCATTCTTTTCAATTCCTGCTTTAAATATAAAGTTGGATGGCAGGGTTTGTGGAGTAACTATTTCATAGGATTTTCCATTTTGATTTACCTGGAAATGCATTTTGTTATTTAAAATAAAAAGTCCATAACCATTTTCCTTATTACCCTGTGCGACTACCATTCCTGAAAAAGTTTTTGGATTATAAACTTCCATGTCAGCTTCTACTTTTCCTGAAAGAAGTATTTCTTTATTTTTTATCTCAGGCGAAAATTCATTTTTATTATTTCTATCCCAATTCCTTCTCAGAGGAATTTCGCTTAGTCTGCTGCCGAACGCCAAACGTTGTGGCATTGTGGCCTCTACCAGCGAAGGGTTTTCATTCAACCCCTTTTTCTTAAATGCGGCCCTGAAGGTTTCCTGGTTTATTTTACTTGCGATGGTTAGCGCATGTTTTAGCCATGTATCGTCAACGTTTTCTTCTTTCTCTGCCATTTCTAAAAGCGCCATTCCAATTTCTGAAGATGGCGTCATGTCTGTAGTTGCCAGCACTGCTGCAAGGCGAACCCTTAAATCTTTATCTTCAAAAAGTTTCGCTTTTTTCATTGCACTGAACGTGGATGAATTTTTTGGTAACACTTGTATGGCTGCTCTTCTCACGCCTGCGGCTGTATGATTCAAGGCTTTTACTGCAACGTCAATCGCTTGTTTATTGTTGCCATCAAATGCATGAAGACCATCAAGAGTCCACAAAGCATGAACAGCCGGTGCGTTAATTCCGGTTGCATCTAAACTCTCATTTTCTACAATTTTATATAAAGAAGGTATCACTGATTTGTCGCCTTTCTCTACCAACAAACGCTGTGCAGTTGTTCTCCAAAACATGTTGGTATTAGACAATGCTTTTATCAATCCGGCAACATCATTCTTATCTAATTTCAGCGTATTTTTTTGATCATTATCTTTATAAGCAATCCGATAAATTCTTCCGCGCTCATGGTCTCTCAAAGGATTGATGTACGCATTTCCTTCTCCGTTCTTTGCATCTACACCTGATGATTCTATACTCGGTGTAGGATTATGTTGAATGATAAAATCGTACCAGTCAGCTACCCACACGGCACCATCAGGGCCTACTTCAGCCTGTATAGGAGCCGCCCATTCATCCGCACTTGCAAACATATTCCATCCATCACCATACTCTTTAAATCCAGAACCTTTTTGCTCTAACTGAACCCGATGAATTAATCGTCCGGTAGGTTCTGTTACGAAAGCAATTTTGTTCCAGTACTCTTCAGGATACGTTCTTGCTGTATATAAACTATGCCCGGCTGCTGCCGTAAATCCACCGTGTACATCCACCTGCCGCAGATTCTTAGTGGCCACGTGCATCGCGTAATGCGAATCGATTTTCTCCACACCTGTTTCATTTATTTTGGCTTTATCAAAAAATCTTTTTGGCATTCCTAAAAATCCACTGTGGGTATTATTTGCTGTGGAAATAAACGCATCAAAATCTTCAGAAAAACCAAGTCCCCATGTGTTATTGCTGGTGGTAGAAAGGAACTCAAGCTTTTTGCCATCAGGTGTAAAACGATAGACACCACTTCCAAAACGTAAAGCCTCATTGCCTACTTTTCCATCAAATCCGGAGTAACCTACAACTCCCCAAATTTGGTTATCAAGTCCATAACGAAGATTAGATGCCTGCGCATGCGTATCACTTTTGCCCCAGCCTGTTATCAGCTCTTGTCTTACATCGGCTTTGTCATCTTCATCAGTATCTTTTAAAAATAAAAATGAAGGAGCCTGGCTAACAATGATGCCACCATTTACAAAAACAAAACTGGTAGGAATGTTTAATTTATCGGCGAACACAGTTATTTTATCAGCCTTACCATCGCCATCGGTATCTTCTAATATTTTGATGCAATCATCTCCGCGGTCATCTGTTTTTATTTCATTAGGATAGTCAACGGTTTGTATCACCCATAACCTTCCACGCTCATCCCAGTTCATGTAAATTGGATTGATAATATCAGGTTCAGACGCGAACAATTGAAGCTCAAAACCAACAGGTACCTGTATCAGAGACATAGACTGTTCGGGTGTGAGTGACTGTTGTACTTTAGGAGCGGGATCTCTTTTTTCATAGTTAGGAACCGGTCCATCAAAATATTTTGGATCAGCAATTTTAAATGCATCGAGATTGACTTTTGCTAGATCACCGATTGCATAAAAAATTCCATTTTCTACCAACTTTAAAAAATTTGGATTATTAAATGTATTCTCATCATGACCATAAGCAGTGTAAAAAACGCGCCCTTTTCCATAAGGACGTATCCATGTATAAGGCTCATGATGATCACCTTCTACACGTTCCATTAGTACCTCAATATTCTTACTGATTTTATCGTGTACATAAGTTTCATCTTTTGTAGTAAAGTTGTTAACCCCTTTCAACACAGGGTTATCGGGCTTTAATATTACCGAAGGAAAAGATTCCCAACCATGAGTTTTAAATTGTCCTCCAATCATTTCTACCACCTCGGGAGAATTGCGAAAGCAGTAAGAAGCACAATGCAATGGAATAAAACCTTTGCCACCTCTCACAAAACCAAGCAAAGCTTTTTCCTGTGAAGGCGTGATGGAATCGTAGTTCGCATATAAAATCAAACCATCATAATGCGCCAAAGTTTTTTCATTCAAATCATTTGGATCCGTGGTATAAGTGATATTAATACCATCTTTAAAATATTCTTTGGTAAAAATATCTGCCAGCACTTCCGAATTATGATGTTTACTGGTATGGCCGAGAAAGAGTATTTCAACCCGGCG
>JBDSHT010000285.1:0-7137 GCA_039918315.1 Ginsengibacter sp.
CCGACAAAGCAAACCCTATCATTATTTTGAAATAAAGGAAGTTGACCAAACGTAAAATTTGCAGAGAAGGCAAATATTAAAAGAAATACAAAATATTTAAACGATTTCATTTTCTTAATTTTTTAAAACCATGATTTTACTTTCTCCATAAATTTTTTATTGACAAAATCTGAAAAAACAGAAAGTAAAAAACTGCCATCATTATAGCTCTTCAGTTTGCTTCATCATATATTTTATTAAGGAATAGCCTTTTGAAAATTGGCCCATTTTAAATTCGATTTTTTCTTAGTTGGATAAGGATACGGATACGGCTTATAGCCAGGTTTGGGAGCTAAATGGTAATCCCTCCCTTCTTTCCACCAATCTGGTTGGTAGTTGTGAAAAGCCGTACTGCTATCAATCCCCTCGGTAACAAATTGCGTGTTGGTATTATTCCAAAAAAAAGCATCCCCATTTGACTCAGGTTCATTTATTCCGGAATGATCCGGACCAAGTGCCAACCCACTTAAATAACCGGGGCTATACGGAACAGGATAAGATTGTTTGGTGCGCCCTAAATACCAATTAGACATGCTGGTTCCATAATAATATCCCACAACTTCATTATTAAAAACTAACGCATCCCCGTTTCTGATGGCTACCCCAGCGCTTTCCAGGGATGCCCCTGAAGGAGATTTTTTGCTACCTGGAATTATATTGGTAGAATCCGTATAGGTGGTATTCACCAACTTATTATTATATATTTCTACAGCACGTGTACCAAAAGGTGTCTTTCTTGCTTCATGTGTGTCAATAGCATGACCGCCCGACGCTGCAATGTTATTTACAACAGTATTATATCGGAATACATATAATCCTCCTCCACCTGCAGCGATAGAATGTCTGTGAAAATCAAATGTGTTGTCCTCAACAAAAATAAAATTTGATGAACCAAACTTTGGATCTGGAATCCATTCTTTATTAGTGCCATAAATAACGACACCGTACCCCAAGCCTTCTCCGGCATTATAATAAAATTGATTTTTTCTGATCAATCCTCTTGCCAGCGAATCCTTATGAATAACCGTTATACCTGCATTTGCAAAATATTCAAACCTACATCTTTCAATTATAAAATCGAGGCACTGAACCATTCGTACGCCTTCGGTTTGAGCAGCCGATCCACCATCTCCTTCCACCACCATAGGCTTCTTCCCAATGAAGCCGATATCAGAAATTATTATGTTACTGGATTTATCGCTGTTGATTTCATAATTAATCATGCATTGCCAGTCCCTCTTTTTCAGAACCGAATCTGGTACTGATTCCGATCTGAAAAGAATTGTCTTTTTTAATCCTTTTCCTTTTAAAGAAATGAATTTTTTAATAACAATACTTTTGTTAACCAGAAATCTCCCTTCGGGTAAAATCAGAACATCTCCATCCTTCGCTTTATCAACGGCTGCTTGAATCGCAGGCTGAATATCCCTTTGATCCCCGGGATTCTGGACACTTATATGTTGCGAAAAGGCACATGAAAAACAAAATACTGAAATGAAAAAAGGCAATAAGTTGAAAGTGTAATTCCGTTTCATTTTGATTTACTATTTTAAAATGTAATTAAGCTTTATGAGGTCCAAAAATTAATAACCTTTTCAATTTTCGCGTTGTGAAAATAAATGCAGATTTATTCCATTTTTCAATTTTATTTCCAATGCAACCTCCATCACAATTTCTGATGTTTTAAAAGGAAGACAGTGTTAATTCTATCAGGAAAGTCCGCTTATTTTTTAGTCGACATTGCCCTTGTTTTCAATTCCGCCACTGAAATTGTGATCATTCTTCCAATAGATTTTCCATTTCTGTAACTTATCACTTTTAGAAATGAAGCATCTTCGGGAACAACCGTTTTTCCATTGTATCGCGGATAAAAATTATCAGGAAAAGAGTTGTCAAAACTATAATACAAATCAAGCCCATCGATCTGGGTTTCCATTGTCACTTTCAGAACATTGTCTTTTTCTTTTTCTGCAAAAAAAACCGGATCATACATACTCGGGCTGTATTTAGTTTGCGAAAAATCGTACCTGGCAAATTGATTTTCCACTCGTTTTATAAACTCCGGATAATTTTTTCTTTTGGCAGGAGTCCAGCCTAATTCAGCAAGGGCAAACGATCGCGGCCATGCCATGTATTGAAGATGACGATACGTATAAATTTCTTCAGACCATAAATTACCTTGTATTCCTTTCACATATTTAGGATCAATTTCATCTGGCAATGGCTCTGCATCATATACTTTTTTTAAAAGAAGCGCTTTATAAACAGGAGGTTCATAAACCTTGTCGCCCTGCATAAAATCTAAATAAGCAAATGACGAAGGGCTGTAAATCACTTCATGTTTTCTTGCTGCTGCTGCAATGCCGCCTTTTGTTCCCCTATAACACATAACGGCAGTTGAAGGATCTAATTCACCTTCAAGTATTTCGTCCCACCCAATCATTTTCTTTCCTTTGGAATTAATTATTTTTTCAACCCGGCGGGAAAAATAATTTTGCACTTCGTTCATATTTGAAAGCTTTTCCTTCTTCATCAACGCTTTAATATCTTCACTTTTCTCCCAGAAATTTATCGCGCTTTCATCGCCTCCTGTATGAATGTATGCAAATGGGAAAAGAGCTGCAACTTCAGAAAAGACTTTATCGAGTAAGTCATACACCTCTTCTTTTCCAGGGCACATTGAATTGTCATATCGGGCATAAAACCTTTCTCCATTCTCAGGCCAAATCATTACCGTGTCACCAGAACACGGCCTTGCATTTCCAGGTTCACTCGCCAGAAAATTGTATGCAGAAATTGCCGCAAGACTATGACCAGGTACATCAATTTCCGGAAGAACATTTACAAAATGATCACCTGCATATTTCACAATCTCTTTAATATCTTCCTGCGTAAAAAAACCTCCATAATTATTTGGATCTTCAGGTTTGGGAGTTTGAAAAAAACCGTATGTGCCAATTTTCTCTGGTCGCCATGCTCCAATTTTAGTCAAGAGTGGTAAACTTTTAATTTCAATTCTCCAGCCATCATCATCAGTTAAATGCAAATGAAGAAGATTGAATTTATATTTTACCATATCATCGATAAAATGTTTAACCTCTTCTTTACCAAAAAAATGTCGTGCTACATCCATCATCAATCCACGCCATGCAAAGCGCGGATAATCAACAATATCAACCGTTGGCAAAGACCATGCTTTTTTATTGACTTTCGTTTTGCTTTCAATATCGGCTGTGAATAATTGCACCAATGTTTGCATTCCATAAAACAAGCCAGCAGGTTTTGCGGCAATAATTGTAACATTATTTGCTTTCACCGATAATCGATACCCTTCGTTGCCTAATAATTTATCTTCTTCTTTCTTTAAAATAAATCTAATTGAATTTGGCAACGATCCGTTTCCCCTTTTCATTTGAAATGAATATCCGGTTGCAGATGCAACTCGTGCTATAAACATTCTTGCTACAATCTCCACATCAGCATTCATTCCATTTATTTCTATAACGGAATTTTTTGGCAATACAAAGGAACCACCACTTTGAACCATTGAGACAGGTTGAGGAATTATAGCAAGATCCGTTTTCGGATTCTGACTAAATAACATGAAAGGAAAAAGAATGATTGCTAAAGAAATAATGTTTTTCATAAAATGAAATAAAAATAAATTGTAAAATAAATTTCAACTCTGATGTTTGAAGAATTTCTTTTAAAAATGCAAATGCATTCAAAGAGTAATTTGTTTCGAAGAAAAATAGATGGTTACTTTTTTCGTCAAATATTGTACGCCAAACCCATCAATTCCTTTTAACCAAACTCTTTAAACTTATCGTCTTATTATTTATAAGTGGATTTGCTGTCATCCCTATATACACGAGATAAGCCAAGGGTAAAAGAAGGAAAAACATTGCAACTCTTAAGTTTACTAAATCTCCGATCACCCCGATAATAAATGGTACCAATGCACCACCAAAAATACCAGAGCAAAGAATTCCTGAATAAGAACCATGATATAATTTTTCGGAATTTAGAGCCAAAGAGAATACGATGGAAAACATAACAGAAAGACAAAACCCGGAAGCCGGAAACGCAATAAGAGCAACACTTGTAGGCCCCAACAAGCCAAGCAAAAGAGAAACGGTTGCTAAAACGCAAGCACCAATTAACACTTTCCTGGAATCTATTAACCTGAGAATTAATAAGCCAAGTAAACAACCAATTGACATTAGTCCCCAAAATAATCCAACAATCGCAGCACCTGATTTTACAGGATCAACATTATGGTAAGTGTATAAGAATTGACTCATCCAATTAGCCAGCCCCTGCTCCGTACCAACGTATGCCATGATACCGAAAAAATAAACCCAAGCGCCGTTGTTTAATAAATAAATATAACTCTTGAATGATCCTGTTTTTTCTCCCTCCGCCAATTCAAATTTTGGAATTTTTAAAAATATTATTATTAAAAAAAATAAAAGAAATATAAATCCAAATATCCAGTAAAGGCCACTCCAACGAACAGACTCAGACGTGATACTATTCATTATTCCCAAAAGAAAAGAAGTTTTTTGATCAGTAGAATTGAATCCATTAATCAGCCCAGTGTAAACAAAAGGGCTGATAAAAGACGCAGCACCAAAAATGAGTTGAGCCAAGACAGAATTAAATGCGAAATTTTCTTCTCCACCGGCAACGCGCATTAATGGATTAATAATAACCTGGAGCATTGCCATTCCCATTCCAATAATAAACAATGAGGTTAATGCAATTTCATAAACAGGAAATAAAGCAAAAAGAAAAGTACCACCAAAGGTTGACCCGAAAGCAATTAGCATGGTAGCTTTGGGGCCTATTTTTTCCACCAGAAGCCCAGCCGGCACAGACATAATACCATAAGCTAAGAAAAATGAAAAGGGCAGAAAGGACGCGAGAGTAAGGCTTAAATGGTAAGTGCTAATAATGTCAGGCATTATAGGCCCGAGTATGTTGGTAACAAACGAAATACCAAACCAAATACAAAGAATCAGGAAAACAATCCATTTATTTCGTTTCATATCATTTGTTCTTTTTTGCTATTTAGTTTATCTATCATTTACGTGTATCTGTCAATGGTAGTCTGGTAATTTTGAAATATTATCTTTTTGAAAAACGTTCACGCAGAAATAAAATCCATCTATATTTCGTACTTCTTATGATCCGTTTTCACAGAATTAAATTTTAATTGATTTTGCACCACCATGAATCTTGAATACATACGCATATTTTCCTGAAAAATCAGACGGTGACACAACAGGTGCTTTAATTAATACCGCATTGCTTTTATTTATAAACGTCACTTTATTCTTGCTTCCCAAAAGTTCAATCCTGGTATTTTCAGATAAATGTAAACCCTGAATTAATACCCCGTTTTTTGGCCATTGAGTGGATAGGACAAACAAATTATCTCCTTTGATTGTATAGAATACTTTTCTATCATTTTTTGTAGAAGCAGCGGCAGAAGCCGTTTGGGTTTCCGGTGAATTTTTATTCGATTTTTCCCTTTCCTTTTCGGCAGGATTAAACCACGCTTTTGTTCCATAAATGCCATCTCCATTTATCGCTAACCAAGCCCCTATATCCTTTAGGCGCTGTTCCATAATACCCGGTATTTGACCATCCGCCATCGGCCCAACATTGAGACAAAGATTGCCCCCAAGGCCCACCGTATTCACTAAGAGGTGAACCAATTCTTCAGAACTTCTATAATCGTTAATATCTTCATCCCTATTGTATCCGAAGGAATATCCCATACCCTGCACTTCTTCCCAGGGATGATCGCTATCCAAATCTGTATCGGAATATTCTCTTGTGTAATATCCACCATGTTTACCCCTAACTTTTCCCCACCGGTCATTTACAACGACCTCGTCTTTATTAGGTGCGTTGTTATACAGCCAACTTAAAAATTCTTTGCTTTGTAATCGTGTATCATCTTCATCCCAATCGCCATCCGGATATAAAATAGAAGGCTGGTATCTCTCCACCAAATCTTTCATTTGAGGAATAATGTGATCTGAAATCATTTTATCTGCAGGTATTTTATACTTATTTATTATTTCATCCGGTAAATAATATTTAATCGAGCCATCTTTAGTTTCTACAGGTGTGCTCTCCCATTCCATCAAAGAATAATACAATCCCATTTTCAACCCTTGTGCTCTCACGGCTTTTGATAATTCCCCCACAATGTCTCTCTTAGGGCCTACTTCCATTGAGTTCCAGTTTTTCGAGTAAGGATCAGTGGTAGGCCACAATGTAAATCCATCATGATGCTTGGAAGTAAGAATAACATATTTGGCACCTGCATCTTTAAAAAGCTGCGCCCATTTTTCAGGCTGCCACACTTCTGCTTTAAACATGGGCGCAAAACTCCTGTAAGCAAAATCTTTTCCATAAACCCGATCATGAAAATCTCTGTTGATTCCTGGCTTTGTCATCGCTGCAACCTCATACCATTCAGCGTAACAATCATACACAGAGCCTTCCCTATTGATATGCATGTAAGACGGAACTGAATAAACTCCCCAATGAATGAAAATTCCAAACTTTGCATCCTGAAACCAATTGGGGACAGGGCGGCTGTCGATAGACTGCCATGTCGGCTCATATTTTTTTTGGGCCGTGGCAAAAATCACTGTAAATACAAACGCTGCTAAAAGTGGAAGTCGAAACATTTTGTAACTGCTATTTTTTTGTTTTAGATTTTATTTTAATTATTCTTTGCAGGGAACATTGGAAACAACCTGCGAACATCAGCCTCTTTTGGATGAAGGCCATACTCGCAAATTTCAAAACTCTCAACCTTGGTCATACCAGCTGCACGCTCTTTCCCGTACCATTTTTCCAATGATTTTCTTTTCTCGTCAGTGATATCTTCCAATGCACTTTGCCCGAGCCATTTCCTTCTCGCTGTTGTGTCTTTAGGAACTAAATCAAGTTCGTTTTCAGTCCATGGCAGCCATTCATAATATTGGGAAACATGTGCATCCATTCCGTAAACTTTAGTTTCAAAAACACTTGAAATATCAACCACGATATCGGGTCGAAATGGATTGGGTCTTT
>JBDSHT010000286.1:0-4472 GCA_039918315.1 Ginsengibacter sp.
ATGCAAAGGTTACCTGAAATCCGGTTGACGGATCGTCAGAAGGACCGTAGTCAAAAACAGCAGTGGTGGTATCCCAATTGGTTCTCCCATCTTTCCACATGTAAATCCCGCCATTGGCTACCACACTACGCGGATGTTTTAAACCGCTGAACCAATGCACTGTGTCAATCTGGTGACTCATCCATTGGCCTGGCTGGCCTGATGAATACGGCCAGAAAAGACGATACTCTAAATATTTTCTCGGGTCAAAACTTTCATACGGCCTGTTTACTAAAAATCTTTTCCAGTCCACATCGTCTTCTTTCAATTGCGCCACCAAATCAGGACGGCGCCAACGTCCGGGTTGATTGACATTCCATGTTAATTCCACCATTTTTATCGGACCAAATTTTCCTGACCTGATAAAATCATTTGCCGCATGATAGTTGGCTCCGCTTCTTCTTTGTGAACCAATCTGAATTATTTTCTTTGAGTCTTTTATCGCTTTAAAAGCGGCCCGGTTGTCGTCCATTGTTTCTGCAAAGGGCTTCTCTACATAAGCGTCACAACCTGCACTCACGGCTTCAATGGCGTGCAATGCATGTTGAAAATCAGAGGTACCAATGAACACTGCATCGACTAATTTTTTGCTGTACATTTCTTCATTATTCCTACATGCAACAACATCATGTTGCATTTTCTCTTTCCACAATGCGGCACCGGTTTCTCTTCTTTTATTCCATATATCCGACACTGCTACCAGGTCAAAATTCAATTCTTTATAATGATTCATGAAACAAGGCATGTGCGAGTATCGATGCCTGTCAGAGAAACCCACAACGCCTACTCTCACCCGGTCATTAGCACCAAGGATGTTTCGATAACTTTTTGCACTGAAGGCGTTTACTCCAAGATATACACCTGCTGTAGTTAAAGCAGTTTTTTTGATAAAATCACGTCTTGACTGAGACATATTGAATGATTTAGAAATTAAAAAACGGTTTGGTTATAGAAAGTACTTCATCTTAAATTTTTTAAATAATAAAATCTGGTATTGGTATTCATTTAAATGATCACGATTTGTAGCTGCTTCTCAACCTTAGTAGAAATCACCATTCTCCTACAGATACCTTATTACCTTGTTCTAAAACATCACCATTAATAAGGTAATAAGGTAGGATTTATTTTACTTTTATGAGGTTCTACTAAGGTTTCCTATATTCTATTGGTTCTTTAACTATTCTCCTCCAATAAACATTCCCGCAGAAATTATTCCAATTTAACCAACCTCTATAAATGATTCAACTAAACAACATGCATAAACGAATTTAGATTTATTTGAGCTCCCTAATCTTAATGCTTCTAAATGAAACGGCATCCCCATGATCCTGCAATAAAATGTGACCACTTTTGGCCATGCCGAAGTTTGGCCAGTCTTTATATTTACTGTGCGCCACCAGATCTAAAAATTCCTTTGATCCACGATCATACTCCAAAACCTTCATGCCGTTTAAAAAATATTCGACATGATTATTAGGCAACACCATGATAAATCCTTCGTTCCATTCGTTAATATTTTTTACAAACCTTGCTTCTTTTTTTGCAGGGATAAGATCGTACAACGAGCCAAGAGTACGGTTTCCAGCTATCCCCAATTTTGCATCGGGATGGTTAGCATCATCAAGAATCTGGTACTCGAGTCCAATGGCAGAACCTTTGTTGCCTTCTGCTTCTGTTACAAAATATTTTACTCCACTATTCGCGCCTTTCGATAGTTTGAAATCAAACTTGAGCTCAAAAGCACTATATTTTTTTAGCGTAACAATATCTCCTCCATTCGTAGATTCTGCACCACTTGATTTTTCAACACTCAATATTCCATCACTGATACTCCAACCCTTAGCAGGAAATGAAGTTTTGTACGCACCTCTCCAACCGTTTGATGTTTTGCCATCAAACAAAAGTGAAAATCCATTTGCTTTCTCCTGCGCTGATAAATTGTTCGGTATAGTATTCACCACATAAATTTTATCCGTTGGTGATGGTTTCAAACCTTCTGTTTGAATGCGAATATTGCGCCAGCGAATTTGTTTACCTGCTTCATCACTTTTTCCAATACCATGCACTTGCAGTGCAATAAAACCCTTTGCTGTCATGGCATCCACCAGGTTGGCCGTAGGTATTCCATTGATCCATGTACGTATTGAATTGCCTATGCATTCAACCCGATATTTATTCCATTGATTATTTTTAAAAGCCTTTTTACCACGCGGATTATATTCCATTGTATATAACCAATCTCTGCGCGCCTCATCATATATGCCTCCGCTCCATGCCCTGTCTGACGGATCTACTTCCACCTGGTATCCATGAACCCTTCCATTCTGATAAGCTTCATAACTCTCACTCCTAATCTGGATTCCAGAGTTCATGGAAGGATTAACAAACAGTTCCAGTTCTAAAATAAAATCTCCATAATTTTTCTCAGTAACCAAAAATGAATTGGGAGTATTAGCCACGGTTGAGCCAACGATCTCTCCATTTTTTACTTCGTAAAGTGCTTTACCATTTAGCTGTTTCCAGCCATCAAGATTTCTACCGTTGAAAAGATTTGCCCACTTTCCTTCTGCCGGTGGCATGCCTGTTAGAGAAAAGGAAATTGATAAAAGCAAAACACAATTGATTATTTTAAAATTCATTTGAACGATTTTTTATTAGGCAGAGAGAACAAATTAATCAATATTTTTTTAAAGTAAAGTGCTTCATGCTTCTGCGTGCATTTCAAAATGTCGAGGGTTGGTGGAGGACACCAACCCGGGCGGCCCGCCGTGGGCGGTCTCCTCACCGCCCACTTCCACCGCGACGATGCAACATTTTGAAATGCACCCGTGCTTCTTTTAGTAACATTTTGTGCAGTATTTTATTTGAAAAAAATTATTGTAACCCGTGCAACATCGGCAAAATCCAATCCCAATGTTTTCCAAAACAGTATTTTCTCTTTCTACGATTCATGATCGAAGCAGGTTAACAAAATGTG
The DNA here is from genome assembly GCA_039918315.1 of Ginsengibacter sp. GTDB lineage: Bacteria > Bacteroidota > Bacteroidia > Chitinophagales > Chitinophagaceae > Ginsengibacter. The sequence continues at coordinate 3,017 of JBDSHT010000286.1, forward strand.
TGAGCAGCAATAACAAAAAGGTAAAAAAATATTTTTAAATATTTACCCTACATATTTGGTAGGATAATAAAAATGATCTAATGTTGCAATCGAAAATAAAAATTTTATAAATGGTTAAACAGTTTTAAAACAACTGCAAGGCTTCAATAACCAAAAATCAAAATGCAAACATCAGCAGAATTCAACCACAAGGCTTTACAGGTTCTGATTTCTAACCTCTCCCCCGTTTCACCTATGTTTTGTTGCCAGCCAAAGTGCAACAACTGCTGCTGTTGTTGTAAGTAATTTTTATTCCTTCCGGATTAATTCACAACTTTTTCTCAAAACAATTTCTTAGTTAAGGAATAAACACCCGTGTGTGTTCAGGCTCGTAAAGCCAGGTACTATCGCTGTGTCCCTAACTGAGATTTCCAAAACATTCTCAACCATTAAATCGTAATTATTATGTCACGTGTATATAAAATACTGACTTTTTCTCTCCTCGCATTCTTTTCCAATTCGGTAAGTGCGCAATCATTTCAATTAAAAGGAATTGTATATTCTAAAAATCACGAAGTGCCATTGGGCGGTGCTTCCATCCAAATAAAAGGGACCAATCTCAAGACGCTTACAACGGATGCCGGAAGTTTTTCTCTTGAAGTTCCTGAAAAAAGCACCCTCGTTGTTTCCTACACTAGTTATAAAAACATCGAAGTTCCGGTCAGTTTCGAACAACAATTTGTTACCATCAAATTAGAAAGTAACGATCAGTTGCTGGAAGAAGTAGTGGTAACCGCATTAGGTATTTCTAAAGAAAAAAAATCTTTAGGATATGCGGTGCAGGAATTAAAAGCAAAAGATATTTCAACATCCAATGAACCCAATTTAGTAAATGCTTTATCGGGCAAAGTTGCCGGTGTAAGAATTACCAATAGCCAGGGTGACATGGGCTCTGCGCGAATTATTATCAGGGGCGAAACTTCCATTTCCGGAAACAATCAACCGCTGTTTGTGGTAAACGGATTACCGGTAGATAATTCACAATTAGGTGCAGGCGGCTCACGCGATTATGCAAACGCCATATCAGATATCAATGCCAACGACATTGAATCTATCAGTGTTTTAAAAGGCCCCAATGCCGCCGCACTGTACGGTTCACGGGCAGCTGCGGGAGTTATTCTTATCAAAACCAAAAGTGGTAAAGCAACAAAGGGTTTAGGCATTTCTGTCAACTCAGAAGCCACGTTCCAGGATTTACTTACACTTCCATCTTATCAAAATAAATTCGGCCAAGGCTCTGATGGCAAGTTTAGTTATGTAGATGGAAAGGGCGGTGGCATTAATGATGGTACCGATGAAAGTTGGGGGCCAAGGCTCGATGGCCAGTTGATTCCTCAGTTTTATTCGAAGGGCGAACCGGTGCCTTTTGTAGCGCACCCAAACAATGTTCGTGATTTTTTCAGGACCGGCTATGTGT
>JBDSHT010000287.1:0-14681 GCA_039918315.1 Ginsengibacter sp.
TTTCAATACCTGCATGGTTCATTGCCTCGAATGCTTCGCCGCCTGTCATGGCACCATCTCCAATTACTGCTACATGCTGCCTGTCATCCTCACCTTTATAATGGCTGGCCATTGCCATTCCAAGGGCCGCAGAAATAGAAGTAGAAGAATGGCCTACGCCAAATGTATCGTATTCACTTTCGGATCTTTTTGGAAAACCACTAAGCCCTTTATATTTTCTATTGGTGATAAAACTTTCCCTGCGACCGGTTAGTATTTTATGGCCATAGGCCTGGTGACCTACGTCCCAAACAAGCTGGTCATAAGGAGTATTAAAAACATAATGTAAAGCAACCGTAAGTTCTACCACGCCCAGACTTGCAGCAAAGTGGCCACCATGTACACTTACCACGTCCACAATGTATTGCCTAAGCTCTTTTGAAACCTGGTGTAACTGAGTGCGGTCGAGTTTTTTTAGATCTTCTGGTGAATTTATATTTTGTAATAATGGGCCTGGGATTATTTCCATTTGGTTAAAAGTTAATGGGTAAAATTACATTTTTTGAGCGATACCTTTTCATAAACGAATTGTGAAAGCGTATAGTTCATGAACAAATAAAAATATTATTTAGCTGATCAGTTTTGCTGAAACTGAATGCACTGCCGATGCCATATCCATTATCAGCGACTCATCTTTTTCAATTGCATTGCCTACTACGATAATGTCTGCGCCTGCCCTGCAATTCAAATATGCTTTTTCAGGATCGGTAATACCTCCTCCCACAAAAAGTGGAACTTCTATATTTTGTGAAACTTTTTGGATCATGCTTTCTGTAATTGGAATTCGCGCTCCACTTCCGGCATCCATATAAATCAATTTCATTCCCAACATTTCACCGGCCATAGCGGTGCAAACCGCAATATCATTTTTGTTGGCAGGCAAAGGTGCCGCGTTGGAAATGTAGGAAACAGTAGTTGGTGCGCCACCATCTATCACCATATATCCGGTACTCAATATTTCTAATCCTGTTTTCCTAATGGCAGGTGCGCTTACTACATGTTGACCAATCAATAATTCTGGATTGCGGCCGCTTATTAAAGACAAATAAAGAAGTGCGTCTGCATATTTAGTAACCTGTGAAGGGCTTCCGGGGAAAAGCAGAACTGGTATAGAGCAATTCTTTTTGATAAACAGTACACACTGATCGAGATAACTTGATATTACAAGACTGCCTCCTACTAAGAAATAGTCCACTTTTGCGGCAATCGCCAGCTTGATGAGTTGTTCCATCATTTCATCATTCACATTGTCGGGATCTATCAAAACAGCAAACGATTTTTGGCCCTTGGCCTTTCGTTCGCATAAATCAGAATATATGGTGGCTAGCTTCATTTATAGCTGGTTAAATGCAAATGTGTGTTATTTTCTGTACATACAAAAAGAATCGGGCCAAATTACGAATTTATTGGGAGCAAAGTTTCTCTAAGGGCTTTAGTCTTTTAATTATGTAATTTTATACCATGATTAATGTGCTTAAAGAAATTTCTTTTCAAACGGCTCGTAGTGGCGGGAAAGGAGGGCAAAATGTAAACAAAGTGGAGACTATGGTAGAAGGCTATTTCCATGTATCATCCTCTCAAATTTTAAATGATGAACAAAAGGAATTGATTGCTAATAAGCTGGCGGGTAAAATTTCCAGGGAGGGGTTTTTGATGATCAAAAGTCAAAAGGGAAGATCTCAATTGGGTAACAAAGAGGACGTAATTGAAAAAATGCATACGGTCATTAATAATGCTTTGATAAAACAAAAAAAACGGAAACCTTCTAAACCAACACTGGCATCTAAAGCCAAAAGATTACAAGTAAAAAAAGGGAAGGGAATTATAAAAACGGGCAGAAAAAAAGTAGCTCATCATGATGAAACATAAATTCGTTAGTACCTTATTGATATTTTTTTTCCTGGTAACATCGTCATTTCAAATTCCACCGCAGCAACAATCTTTGGAATTTGCTCCGGTAAAAATCGTTTTTAAAAATTGCGTTAAAGGAGCTAACATCGTTCTATATGATTCATCCTACGTCAATCCTTTTGGAGAAGAATTTACCATAAATAAATTCAGGTATTATGTTTCTAATCTTGCATTAAAAGGTCATGGGAAAAATTTTCTTAGGTCAAACGATTTTTATTTAATTGATGAAAAGAATCCTGAGTCGCAGGAAATAGAGTTGGAGGTGCCGACGGGTAAATATTTATCTATTAATTTTTTGTTGGGTGTAGATAGTCTTCATAATGTTTCTGGTGCTCAAAGCGGAGCCTTGGATCCTATAAATGATATGTTCTGGACATGGAACACCGGATATGTAATGGCAAAGCTGGAGGGCAATTCTCCGTCATCAACAATCGTAAATCACAAATACGAATTCCACATTGGAGGTTTCTCTGGCAAATACAATGTGCTTAAAAACATTGAATTAAAATTTCCGGGTAAGCCGTTCATTTTGAAAAATAAAATGTCGGTAGAAATAGTAGTGGAGGCCGATATCAATACGTGGTGGCAAAATCCAACCGATATAAAAATTGCCGATCGTCCCGCCATCAATTCCCCTGGAATTCATGCGTTGGAAATCAGTAATAATTATGCAAAAATGTTTACTATAAAATCTGTAACCTGTCAGCCGTGAAGTTTGGAATAGTCATATTAATTATTTGCTTCGTAGCATTTTCAGCTTTCTTGCTAAATTCACATGAAGCCCACTGGCAGCCCACTCCATTGAAACTGGAAGTGCCAAAGGGTTGGCCAAAGCCATACGATATTTTTGCCAATAATCCACTCACTGAAGAAGGTTTTCAATTAGGAAGACAATTATTTTATGATGGGCAATTAAGTAAAGATGGAAATTTCAGTTGCGCCTCTTGCCATCAGCAGTTTGCGGCATTCGTAAGCTTCGATCACGATCTTAGTCACGGGTTCAATGATCAATTTTCTACGCGTAATGCTCCGGGTTTACAAAACCTGGCGTGGGTGCCTTTGTATCATTGGGATGGAGGAGTGAATCACATCGAGATGCAGGCATTATCGCCACTGACTGCACCCAATGAAATGGCAGAAAATATTGACTCCGTTTTATTAAAATTGAGAGGAAGTGCCCTCTATAAAAAAATGTTTAAAAAAGCCTTTGGAAGCGATTCGATCAATAGCCAAAGAATGCTAAAGGCTTTGGCGCAGTTTGTCGGCACTTTGGTCTCTGCCGATTCTAAATATGATAAAGTAAAAAGAGGAGAGGATTCTTTTAATCCCGCAGAGGCACACGGTTACCAAGTTTTTAAATCCAAATGCGCCACATGCCATACTGAACCTCTGTTTACTGATAAATCTTTTCGCAACACAGGCCTTCCTGTAAATGATTTTTTAAAAGATTATGGAAGAATGCGTATAACGACTGAACCGTCTGATTTGCTAAAGTTTCGGGTACCATCTTTGAGAAATGTTGCTGTAACGCAACCTTACCTGCACGATGGAAGATTATACTCCGTAGGGCAGGTAATTGAACATTACCGGGCGGGTGTACAACAGTCACCCACACTCGATTCTTCGTTGCGGAATGGAATTGAGTTTACGCGTCTTGAGAAGTACGATCTTATCCAGTTTTTAAGCACTTTAACCGATACTTCTTTTTTAAAAAACAAAAGGTTTTCTGCGCCAACCGGCGAAATGATACAGCAGAACCATACTCATTAAAAAGAGTATTCCTTTTATACTTTAATGTAAATTTTCTTTTTGTCCATCCACCATACAATGAGCCAATAAAAAGTGATCATGCAGAGTGCATAAAAAAGCGAACTGTTGTAAAGATTGGAACCGAAAATTGGTACACAGATGCGTTCATAAAACCAGGAAAATGGAGTAAAGTAAGTTTGTTTTCCAGCCTGATTAATTGTATTTGGAATTCTTATAAGACCCAATAACCTTGGCAAAATTCCGGAAAGCATAAAAATGAACAATGGATTTTTACCAAAAACATCAAAGAATCTGCTAATCCATCCACGACGATTTTTTAATTCGATCAGGTAAATCATCACTGCAATTATTACCATAGCAAGGCCAGTGGTATATACAACATACGAACTTGTCCAGATTTTTTTATTCATCGGGAAAGTCATGTCCCACATGTATCCCATGAAAAGAAAAACTGCTCCGGCAATAAATAAGCCGTTCACCATCTCCGGAGTTTTTCCTTTCTTAATTATATAATCGCCACAGAAGTATCCAAAGATTACCTGCACAATGGACCCGAATAAACTCATCAATCCTTCCGGATCAAAAGCGATAGGAATTCCATTGAGCGACTCTCCGTGATACATGTGGGCTTCACCCAAAATAGCTTTATCGACATTGGTGCCAAACCAGCCTGTGAGACTAAACGGATCAGCAGGATTTGCTGCAACACATAAAAACCAATACCCCAAAAGAATAACCCATGCAGCTACGAAGGCTCCACGAATTTTAAACAAATAAATAATTACTGATGCAAAAAGATAGGCCAATGCGATCCGTTGTAAAACTCCGAGAATGCGTATGCCGGCGAGTTCTCCATTTTCCTTTGCATAAATCCATGGCTTAAACACCAGCGAATCATTGTCCCATTTTATGAACGGCATCCAATTAAGAAAGAGTCCGATTATAAAAATTAAAAATGTTCTTTTGATTATTTTTTTCCAAAAAACAGAAGGCCCTGCTACTTCAAGTCTTGGCATTACAAACGCGAGTGCGTTACCGACAGCAAATAAAAAGAATGGGAACACAAGGTCGGTAGGTGTGACTCCATGCCACGAAGCATGCTCAAGAGGTGCATAAATATGGCCCCAATCACCGGGGTTATTAACCAGGATCATTAGACAGACTGTGGCTCCCCGAAAAACATCAAGGGAATAGAACCGCTGTTTGGATTGCATTTCTTTTAGCATTGATATTTGGTAATTATGAAGTCAACGATAAATATGAGGATACGAATGTAATGATGTTGTTTAGGAAATTAAAAAAATAATGTGTGCCCACTTTGAGACTTTCGACAATTCGTACTCGCTCCTGTTGCATTGGGTAATTTTTTTTACATCAAAAGATTAAACCTATTTTTAAGAAATAACACTGATCATTTTCTTTGAGAAATAAAAAACATTTACACCATTTCATTTCAAGTAAACATTCAATTTTAGTCTATGAGTTTCAATAATAAAACAGTTTTTATAACAGGCGCATCCCGTGGCATCGGCAAAGCGATTGCGCTTCGGCTTGCAAAAGAAGGCGCCAATATCGTAGTGGTAGCAAAATCAATTGAGGAAAATCCTAAACTCGGTGGAACTATATTCAGCGCAGCGAAAGAGATAGAAGCAGCAGGCGGAAAAGCACTGGCAGTGCAGTGCGATATTCGTTTTGAAGATCAAATAAAAAGCGCCGTAAGCCAGGCTGTTGAAGCATTTGGTGGTATTGATATTTTGCTAAATAATGCGTCAGCAATAAACCTTAGCCCGGTAGAAAAAACTGAAGCGAAAGCTTATGGATTGATGCATGATATAAATGTAAAGGGTACTTTTTTCGTAAGTAAAGAATGTATTCCCTGGTTAAAAAAATCAAACAATGCGCATATTCTGAATCTATCGCCACCCATCAATATGGACCAAAAATGGTTGACTAACCATGTGGCCTACACGATGAGTAAATATAACATGTCAATGATTGCGCTAGGGCTGGCTGGTGAACTAAAAAAATACAATATAGCGGCAAACACTTTGTGGCCAAGGACTACAATTGCGACAGCAGCCGTAAGAAATTTGTTGGGTGGTGAGATGCTGATCAACATGAGCCGGACAACCGATATCATTGCCGATGCCGCTTTCTATATTCTTCAAAAACCATCTTCAGAATGTACAGGAAATTCATTTATAGATGAAGAAGTTTTAGCTGCTGAAGGGATTACAGATCTTGAAAAATATGCAGTGACTCCCGGAGGTAAACTTTACACGGACTTGTTTTTGTAGAAAAAAATTCTTTTACTGTGGAACTAAAGTGCGATCATAAATTGTCTTTCGATACTTTTTTCTGCAGCCGTTCCAAAGCAGTACCCATTTTTTCAAATATATCTTTATAGGTAGGTAGTGCATCGATTGTGTAAATGATAAAAACTGCCAATCCGGTTTGATTTTTTTCTATCAAATCCTTCAGGTTATTTTTTTGCAATCGGTATGATTCGCGCATCAATCTTTTTATTTTATTTCTGTCAACCGCTTTTTTAAAATGTCGTTTGCTTACAGAAAACCCAGTTCGAAGTTGAGATGTTTGATCATTAACTTCCAAAAAAATAATTCTAAATGGGAAATGCGAAAAGGATTGACCTTCTTTAAAAAGCTGTTGAATTACCTTCCGGCTTTTTAATCTTTCGTGCGCTTTTAAAGTAAATAAATGAGTGATAACCTGGGAAGATTAATTATGAATAAATGATTTATCAGCTAAAATAAAAAATAGCCCCGACAAGGAGGCTATTAAATATTATTTCGGGTGGTACTATTTTACTTTTTACTTCCATGTTCATCAGAAACGGTAAGTTTATGGCGCCCTTTTGCTCTACGGCTTGCCAAAACTTTACGGCCATTTGCTGTTGACATACGCTCTCTAAAGCCATGTACACTTTTACGACGGCGCTTATGTGGCTGGTAAGTACGTTTTTTTCCTGGCATTGTTTATTATTTTTCCTTTTATTAAAAATTGTTTCTTCATTTCAGCCGGGCACCATCCCTGCTGGTTGTGAAAGGGCAGCAAAAGTAAGAAAATATTTTAGATTTAAAAGGTGATTTTTAAAGTATTTTACCGGCTTATGATTCACTACAGTACTGCATGAACAGAATTTATCTTTTCGCCAAAAAATACTTCTGAGTGCTTGTCAAAATCATCCACTGAATCGGTTGTAAAAAATTGAATAATACTGTTTTTACTACATTTTTTCTCGATATCAGTATGACGGTGTAAATAATCTTCCAAACTTTTCGCCACTATTTCACCCTGGGAAATTATTTTGATTCCTCCAGGTAAAAATTTCCTGATCTGATCAATCAGTAAAGGATAATGGGTGCATCCCAATAATATGGTATCTATTTCGGGTGATTGTTTTAAAAGTGACAGAACATCTTTTTCAATAAACCATTCTGCGCCTTTAGTTCCCTGTTCATTGTTTTCTACAATAGGAACCCAAAGCGGACAGGCTTGCTGAAATATTTTCATGCCTGGGAAAAACTTTTCAATCTCGATCAAATAAGAACCTGATTGCACAGTTCCTTTGGTTCCAAGGATGCCGATATGATTTGATGAAGTGAAATTCCCAATGATTTCTGCAGTTGGTCGTATAACGCCTAACACTCTTTTGTCAATACTCATTAACGGCAAATCTTTTTGTTGAATAGTTCGTAATGCTTTCGCAGAAGCGGTATTGCAAGCCAGAATTACGAGTGGACAATTTTTTTGAAAAAGCCATTGCACACACTCTTGTGTATATTGATATACAGTTTCATAAGAGCGGGTGCCATAAGGAGTTCTGGCATTATCCCCCAGGTAAATAAAATCGTATTTAGGAAGCTGTTTTTTTATTTCTTTTAAAATAGTAAGTCCGCCATATCCGGAATCAAAAATACCTATTGGAGATAATGTATTCATTTATCAAAAATAAACAAGCCATCCCGATGTGAGATGGCTTGTTTAAAAATAGTAAGCTTAATTATTTATTTTACAGCCGGTTTAAGAGCAGCAGTAGGTTCTTTTAAACCCAATTTTTTTCTTACCAAAGGTCCGATATCACTGCTTGGAGGCATCACGATGAGCGCTTCTCTTGGCAGTATATAAGTGTAACCATTTTCTTTGGCAACCTCTTCTATAGCTGTTTGTAATTTCTTTTGAATAGGCACAGATAATTCCTGCCTTTTTTGCTCAAACTGGTTTTGAATTTTTTGATTCTCGCCGCCCATCTCTTGAGCTTGCTTCTGCAATTCCTGGCGCTTTACTTCTTTTAATGAAGCGCTCATGGTAGTAGAGTCTTTAAAAAACTTTTGTACAGATTCGTCAAAGGCAGCTTTTTTGTCTTCAGCATTTTGATATAATGATTGCTGGTACTGGTCCAGTTGGGTCTGAATTTGAGCGGCTTCAGGCATTAACTGAATAATTTCATCTGCACTAATGAATCCGATCTTTTGTGCAGAAGCAGAAGTTGAGAATCCGAAAATTGCAGCGGAAACTAAAAGGAGTGTGAAAAATTGTTTCATTTTTTGTTTAAGATTTGTTTTTATTTAAGTGTTTAAAAGTATATCCAGGGATGCACCCTAATTTTTGTTTGGCAATTATTTAACACCCAATTCTTTCAAGACATCATCGCTCTTATCCAGTTTTGGGTCGGCAAATATAACAGTAATTCCTTCACTTTTATCTAAAATGAAATCATATAATTTTGCAGTTGCTAATTTCTGAATCGCGTTGTAAACTTTGTCCTGTATAGGTTTTATTAACTCTTCGCGTTTTTTAAAAAGATCGCCTTCATAACCAAACCTTTTTTTCTGCAATTCCCGAACGTCTACTTCTTTATTATATATCTGGTCTTCTCTTTTCTTTTTTAGATCATCACTCAACATCACCTGCTCTGCATCATATTCCTGGTACATTTTTTCGAGTTCTGAAGATTTTTTATCTATCTCTTGTTGCCACATTTTACTGAACTGGTCTAATTTACCCTGAGCTTCTTTATAATCCGGTAGTTTGTCCAGGATATATTTTGAATCAATTACGGCATACCGCTGTGCCATGCTTGCTGTTGCAAATAGAAGACAAGCTGATAAAATAAATAGTAATTTTTTCATAATAATTTCATTTAAATGTTAGCCATAAAATTTAATGATTGAAATTTTATCCGTTTGCTTATTCAGGCTCCTGGCCTAACATGAAGGTAAATTTAGCAGCTCCTTTTATTCCGGTTCCGTTATTGATCCTATCGAGGCCAATGCCGTAATCAAAACCTAACAGACCAAACATTGGCAGGAAGAACCGCATACCAACACCCACTGAACGACGCAATTTAAAAGGATTATAATCTTTAAAACTAAACCATCCGTTAGCTGCTTCAAAAAACGCAAGCCCATAAATGGTGCTACTTTGGCTGGTGCTAAAAGGATACCTGAGTTCTACTGTATATTTATTGAAGATAGTAAAAAAGTTACTGGCACTGCTGATGTCCGGGTTAATTTTAGGATTTGAATTATCATAAACCGGGTATCCTCTGTGGGCAACAATATCGTAACCCAACAATCCATAGTTATTACTTAAACCGGCATCCCCTAACTGAAAGCGTTCAAAAGGTGAGGTAATAGTTTTATCAGAATAGCGTCCAAGGAAACCATATTTAGCGGCTGCTTTTAAAATAAATTGTTTGTTCTTATCAGCACCCCGTGCTTTTCCGATAGGCACATACCATTCTGCTGTAAAGCGCTCTTTATGAAACTCAACCCATTTGTATTGATCTACATTTACTCCCTCTCCCCTGAACATAGAATATGGAGGAGTCAACTGTGTACTGAAAACAAAGTTTGAACCACCAGTAGGGAATATAGGATTAGGCCCTGCGGAATTACGTGCGAGAGTTACTTTTAAACTTATGTTATTGGAAACTCCATTTCGTAAACCCGGGAAGATGTTGTAATTCCTAAGTTTATAACGCTGGTAATTCAATTGATACACCAATGCGAAATAATCATCCGGCCATTTTAATTGCTTACCCAATGATACGCTGATACCTGTAGTTTTAATGTAGGAAGAATCTGCGTATGATCTATCGTAATAACCGGTCCTTGGATTGTAGGCATTAGCATATTTGGTATCATAATATCCAACGGTAAATGAATTTCTTTTCTTACCTCCAAGCCATGGTTCTGTGAATGAGAAATTATAAGAACGGAATTGCTTTCCATTACTCTGCGCTCTCAAACTTAATTTTTGTCCGTCACCTGTTGGTAAAGGTTGCCATGCTTTTTTCTTGAAAATATTATAGATCGAAAAGTTATTGAACGTAACACCCAAAGTTCCCGTAAGCCCAATGCCACCGCCGAATCCAGCAGATAGCTCAAGCTGGTCAGATGATTTTTCTTCGAGTGCCCACGAAATATCTACCGTTCCATTCTCCATGTTGGGAACAACACCAGGGTTGATTTTTTCAGGATTAAAATATCCTAATTGAGAAAGTTCCCGTTGGGTACGAATGATTTGTTCGCGACTGAATTTTTCACCTGGAATCGTGCGCAGTTCGCGACGTATCACATACTCTTTGGTTTTGTCATTACCGGTAATTTCCACTTTGCCAATAGTAGCTTGTGGCCCTTCCCGTATTTGAATTTCATAATCGATGGTATCATTATATACGGATACTTCCACAGGGTTGATGGTGAAATATAAATAACCGTCATCCTGGTACAAACTATTAATATCTCCGCCTTCGGCTGATGGCGACGTTCCTAATCTTTTGTGTAAAGTCTCGGCATTATAGATGGATCCTTTTTTGATCCCCAGAATCATCGACAAAACTGAATCCGTATATTTGGTATTTCCTTTCCAGGTAATATTCCCGAAATAATATTGATGACCTTCGTCCAACTTGATGGCTACATCCAGATCTCCCTTGTCATTATAAGTGGTGTCGTTTAAAATAGTAGCATCCCTAAAACCAAGTGAATTATAATAATCTAAAATACTTCCTTTGTCTTCAATAAATTTGGTTTCATTGAATTTAGCAGAACTCAATAATTTAAAACGGAAATAGGGATCGAGAAATTCTTTTGTTTTAGTAGGAACCAGATATCCATAATCGCCCATGTATTCCCTGAAAGTGATGTGGTTCTTTTTCGTGGAATCATATACATTTTGATTCATTGAAGGGAAAAAAGTAAGCCTGCTTTTTTCCTTGGTACCCTTCATTTTCTTTTTCAATTTCAGATCAGAAATATTTTCATTTCCTGCAAAATAAATCTCATTGATGCGCACCTTTCCATTTTTGCTGATGTCAAAAACGATATTCACAGAATTGGCTGCTTTAGGATCTTTCGTTTGAATAATATCAACGTCAACATTTCTAAAGCCTTTGTCAACATAAAATTTCTTAATAACGTTTTCAGCGGTAATTTTCAATCCTTCTGTAACCCTTGTCACACGGCCCTTTGCTAAATCCAGTTTAGTGGTTATTTCATCAGATTCCGTTTTGCCAATACCCTTAAATTTAAAACTGGTAAGTGTTGGCCTATCCGTAATATTTATTTCCACAGAAATATTTTTTCCAACAAGCTGAGTTAGAAAAATCTCAACATTAGATACAAGGTTTTGTTTCCATAAATTATTGATCGCTTTTGAGAAATTATCTCCCCCGGGAATCACAACTTTATCTCCAATTGCAAGGCCGGAAATTGAAATAACAAGGTTCGGATCAAATGAAGTTTTACCGGTAACTTTTATATCCGAAATAATATATTGTTGCGGATTCTTGGCATTAAAAATGGTTTCCAGTTCAGGATTTATTGCGGTGGGCACCGTATCTGTTATTCCGTTTTGGGACTTAAGGGTAACAGTATCAGTATTCACCTGCGCGGAAGCGAGAGTTTTGGTCGTAATAGCGATAACTATCAAGAATAAAATCTTGTAGATCTTGTGCATTAAATCGATTTTAATAGGGCGGCAAGTTAAATTCAATTATTAAAAGTTTTTGTTAAATCAGGCACAAAATAATACGCCAAACCGCCTTCCTTCTTGTTTACAAATGATTTGCGATAATATAAAAAATTGGCTGCACCTGCATTTACTTTTTGAGGAATAAGAAATGATTTTAAAAAGTAGTGCATGTTATTTTCCGACAAGGAGAATTGTGAATTGAGATATGCTTTGAACTTATAACTGCTCGCTGGTTTTGCCAAACCTTCTCTCGCGGTTTTGGTAATTTAAAAGAGCCTCATACAAATTCTCTTTTCTAAAATCTGGCCAAAGAGTATTGGTAAAATACAATTCTGTATAAGCAATTTGGTATAATAAAAAATTACTGATCCGATATTCACCACTAGTGCGAATCATCAATTCAGGGTCCGGGAATTTAGCGGTGCATAATTGATTTTTGAAAAGTTCTTCATCGATAGAATTGGGGTCAAGACCTTCTTCTTTAACCTTCAATGCTACATTCTTTACAGCATTAATTATTTCCCAACGACTGCTATAACTTAATGCCATTACCAGGTTAAGACCTGTGTTCTTTGAAGTTTCTTCACAAGCTTCTGCAATTTCTTTTTGGGCTGAATCCGGCAGCATAAAAATATTTCCAATTACGTGGAGGCTAATATTATTCTTGTTTAAAGTAGGTACTTCCTTTTTTATTGTCTGCACCAATAATTCCATCAAACCTGTTACTTCATCTTTCGGGCGGTCCCAGTTTTCTGTACTAAATGCATAAAGAGTGAGGTATCCAATGCCCAGTTCAGCGCAAGCTTCTACTATATTTCTTACACTTTCTACTCCGCTGAAGTGTCCGAACAGTCTGTCTTTTCCCTTCTCTTTTGCCCAGCGGCCGTTTCCGTCCATAATAACTGCTACATGCCGTGGAAGTCGTTCGGGAATTAATTTTTCTTTATTAATCATCGTATTGAAAAAAGTAAATTAGGCAAGAATTTGCCGGACAGCGACAAAAGTAGGAAAATACTTTGTACACATAAGTTAGAAATTTACAGGTAAATGGTTAGCGATAAATTGTTCCATTAATTAATTAGAATAATTTTTTTAAAATTCCATCCTTTGCCCGTTCGTTGATTCATCCCAAATTATGTGTCCGTTTTCATTTTGCAGAAAAACCCTGTGTCCATTTATAAATGTTTGTTCAATCTGTGCAGGGAAAATAGTTCCATCAAGCGGACTCCATCCGCATTTGTATAAAATATTTTCTTTGGAAACGGTGGTAGATCTGTTCAGATCAGCCATCACGAGGTCTGCAAAATATCCTTCCCTGATGTAACCCCTGTCTTGTATGTGAAAGCAATCGGCAACAGCATGACTCATCTTTTCAACTATTTTTTCCAAAGATATTTTTCCTTCTCTATAGTAGAGCAGCATCATTAAAAGTGGATGTTGAACTAATGGTAAACCAGCATGCGCGTGTTCGTAAGGTGGTTGTTTCTCTTCAAATGTGTGCGGTGCATGGTCAGTAGCAATCACATCCAAATGGTCATCCAGCAAGGCTTTCCAGAGTGCTTCTTTATTTTCAGGAGCTTTAATGGCAGGGTTGCATTTTATTAAATATCCTAAACGATCATAATCATCTGCCGTAAAATGCAAATGATGAACACAGACTTCCGCAGTAATTCTTTTTTCTTTTAAAGGAATTTCATTCGTAAAAAGTTCCAGTTCCTTTGCGGTGCTGATGTGTAAAATATGAAGACGGCTATTATACTTTTTTGCAAGCGATGAAGCAAATGCGGACGAAGCATAACATGCATCCACATCACGAATGAGAGGATGATCCGAGGGAGATAAAATATTTTTTTCGTTTTTGATGCGGGCAAAATTTGCCTTGATAATTTTTTCATCCTCGCAATGTGTGGCGATTAATAATTCGCTTTCGCTAAAAATTTTATGCAAGGTAGGTTCGCTGTCCACCAACATATTTCCTGTGCTGGCTCCCATAAATATTTTTACGCCGCATACTTCCTTTTTCTTTTTATTTACTTTTAAAACCTCTTCAGCATTGTCATTACTTACTCCCATGAAAAAGGAATAATTACCAAGAGAAGTTTTATTGGCAATAGCATATTTTTCTTCAAGTAGCTCTACTGTTAGTGCATTGGGAATCGTATTGGGCATTTCCATAAAAGACGTAACACCACCTGCCACAGCCGCTTTGCTCTCAGTATAAATATCTGCTTTGTGTGTCAAGCCTGGTTCGCGAAAATGAACCTGGTCATCGATTACGCCCGGCAGAAGATGTTTTCCTTCGCCCTCAATTTCTGTTACTCTTTCTTTTACACCAAGAGATTTTTCTATTCTCTCAATCCTGCCATTTTTAATATAGACATCTTTGATTTCGGTTTTATTTTCATTGACAACAGATATCTGTTTAAAAAGATAATTTTGCATAACTTGAAATTTATTAATAATCGCCCGATGCAAATTATAAAATGCTTAGCTGCTGTGGCAGTGATTCTTTCTCCTGTTTTAATTTTTGGACAAACAACCTACCTGCCTGAAGGCGCAAAAGAAAACCATTTTATAGAACGGATGGAAATTAAGCAGGGCAAAAATACGGATCTAAATTTTTCTTCCTTAAAACCGTATAGCCGCAGAGCGATCGTAAATGCTGCTGAACAATGGGATAGCCTGAATCGCGCTACAGGACTCACTCTCTCGGCGGTAGATCAATACAATCTTCATTCTTTGTTGATGAATAATTCCGAATGGGTGTCTGGTACCAAAGAAAGTTTTTTGAGCAAAAAACCTGTTTTGAAAAACTTTTATGTAACCCAACCCAATTTGTTGGAAGTAAATACCAAAGATTTTTTTCTCGCTGTTAATCCTATTTTGTCTTTGCAGTTCGGGTCTGAGTCGGGCAATAACCAATCACTTTTTTATAACAAGCGTGGAATAGAAGTGCGCGG
>JBDSHT010000288.1:0-5277 GCA_039918315.1 Ginsengibacter sp.
CAAATATTTTTTTCATTTTTTTAGTTTATGTATTGATGACATTTGTCTTCATAAACTCCGGTATAATTTGCCGCATTGATTTTTGTATTCTTCGCAGCCGCAACTGTTTGCCAAACTTTTGCAGTTACCGAATCAGCGCTACTTGCATTGGCCTCCATTCCCTGACTGTATTTTTCTACCCAACCAAAATCATCCAACCCTATATAACTATCAATAATAGTTTGCCGAACAGCACTGAATAAACCGCCTCCACCATTTTCTGTATTGGTTAAAATAACAATACCCAATTTGAGATCGGGGATTAGAGTAACACTTGTGAACATGCCGGGCAAACCACCTGTATGGGAAACCTGCAGATTTCCTTTTATGTCTTCCAGATCCCAGGCGTAGCCATAACCTGAAAAGTGTTGATTGTATCTTGGGAAATCACTCGCCGGCAAAACTGTGTGGATGGTCCACATCTCTTTTTGTCTTGCTTCGGTAAAAATATGTTTGTTCAATTCAGAGCCATATTTTCCTTTATTTAATTGTTTGATCATCCATTTGCTCATTTCATCTACATTGGATACAATTCCCCCGGCAGCTCCATTAATGCGTTCTTCAAACCAATCAATTGTTCTTATTTTTCCGGTACTTGTAGAATGCGGTTTCGACATATTAGACTTGTCTTTCATTGCTTCCAGCGCTGAAAAAGAATTAGACATTTGCAATGGATCAAGAATTCTTGTCTGGACAAATTTTTCCCACGTCATGCCGCTAACTCTTGCTATCAATTCACCAGCAACCATGTAGAGTTGGTTGTCATAATCAAACTGCGTACGAAAAGCAGAGGTTGGTTTAAAGTATTGAGCAAAAGTTAATTTGTCTTTAATAGTAAAATCTGTTCCATCAGGAAAATCCATCAGGTCGCCTGCGCCCAAACCAAGGCCACTCCTGTGACACAAGAGATCTTCCATCAAAAAATTTTCTGTGACGTAGTCATTGTACATTTTAAATTCCGGTAGATAGTCCCGCACTTTATCCTTCCAGGCGATTTTTTTTTCATCTACTAAAATTGATAAAGCAGCGGTAGTAAAAGCTTTGCTGTTGGAAGCAATCTGGAAATTAGTATGCACATCCACCGTTGAATTGGTTGCGATTGATTTTACGCCAAAACCTTTTTCATAAAAGATCTTTCCATCTTTTACAATGGCAATAGCCACGCCTGCTACATTGAATTTTTTGAGAGAGTTTTGTATCAACGTGTCTAATTGCGAGGCAGATAATTGTGCCTGCAACGTAGCATTTGGAATAAGAATACTGAAACAGAAGAGTAAAATAAAGAACGAGATTTTTTTCATTGTTTTGTTAGTTTACTTTTTATGGAATAATCATTTTTCTTTTAATGCTACCCAGCTATTGGTAGTGGAATGAAATTCATGTTGGCCATTAACACCACGCCCAAATTCTCCGTAGGAATAAAAGCCTGTCAATGCTACTGTAGGTTTATAACCGTCCTCCAAACTCTCTTCTAAAGCATCTTTAATTTCTGCTGATGAATTTCCATTTATCGATTTTGCTTTCATAATTTTTATTTTGATAGTTTTATTTTTTCAACCTGAATTTTAAAATCAGGCTTATCTCAAAAGCATTGTTTTTAACCCAACTATGTCATCACGCTTCCACAATGGTTTATGCCAATGATCTGCGTTTAGTATTTTTCGTTAGCTAAAAATTTCTTGTATTTTTCAGAAGTATTATCATTCTTATTAGGCCGACAATCAATGTTGTTATTTATCCGCTGATTCGATTTATAGAAATAAAGGAGAAGAGCGTTTGGTGAGGATAAAGTATCTCAACTGATTATCAATTTGCGAAGTCCGGTGCTGCCGACTATGGAAATTCATTTTTCGGAGATACCATCAAAACGTGCAATCTATTTTGCCTTTTACCATTGAACATCATACCCCTAAATTTATAGTAAAACAGAAGGCAGTTCAACGCTATGAGGACGAAGGGCATTAATTGTTGTCCGAACGAGGTCATTTTTTTATCAAAAGACGTTTTGTTGTAAGTCCTCAGTCTTATGAAATTAAAGTATTTCTCTTGCTTTATGCACCGATGAGATTTTCATCAGAAAATTTATTTTTTGATAATGAATGTGGATCAAAATTTTTTAAAAATCCACTGGAAACCAAAAGCAGTAATGATACCGAGAATTGCTGTGCCCACCCACAAAGCAGAAAACCCGAAATGCTCTGCAACAAAAGTTCCGATCAGCGGAGAAAATACATGGGCACTGGAACTGGAGAGCGCGTTCAATCCCATGTAAGAACCTTGCCTGTCTTTTGAGCCACGTTTAACAGTTACAGTCGCCATAAATGGCATGGCCAATATTTCTGAAAGGCTCAAAAAAAACATTGCCAAAAATAAAACCCAACTTCCTGAAGGAATGAGAAGGATGAGAAACGAAGCAGCTCCTAAAAAAGTGCCGAGTGTGATCGCGACAGATGAAGTCATCTTTCTTTCGGCTATTTGTACCAAAAGCATTTCTAAAAGAAAAACTACAATCCCATTGGAAGCCAATATCAGCCCAATGTTCGCTTCGCTGAGGTGATGAATTTCTCTGTAAAACAATGGTAGTGTGCTCAGCAACTGGAAAAAACAAATACTATACAAACAGCAGAATAAACAATAAATTAAAAATGGATTATCACGCCAGGGTGATATCCCTGTCTTAACTTTTTTTACCTCGCTTGCATGATTTATAAGATCACGGTTTTTATTTACAGGCAGATTTTTAAAATAAAAATAAAAGAGCAATCCGGCCAGGCCTGCAGTGATTCCATTTCCATAAAATAATAATTTATAGGAGATAGCAGCCAGTACACCACCGATTGCGGGGCCGATGGAAAATCCCAAATTGAGTGCCATCCTATTAAGAGAAAAAGAGCGCGTAATATTCTCCGGCTTTGCATACACACTAATAGAAACCGAGTTCGCAGGTCTGAAAGTTTCGGTGATAGTACTTAACACAAAAACACCGATGGCTAAACTCCAAACTTCTTTAAACAAGGGCAATACAAAAAAGACGGGTACTGATAAAAAAATACTGATGAACTGAACTCTAAAATGGCCAACTTTATCCGTGAGCCAGCCGCCCAATGCGGAACCAATCATAGCCCCAACTCCGAAACAACTCAACACCACACCGGCTTGTGAAAGGCTAAATTTTAGTTCCGTAACCATGTAGATTCCTAGAAACGGAAGCACCATAGCACCAATTCTATTGATCAGCATAACCGCTGACAACATCCATGATGGTCGTGATAAACCTCTGTAAGAATCCAAATAAATACTGGCGTAACGCTTCATTCCCTGCAAAAATAAAAGGAAGGATTTTATCGACCGGTTATTTTGTTTGCCTTTACTAAACCATTCCCTTCAAATATTTTATCGCTTTCTTTTGCAAAGAAATAAATGCGTTTCTATTAGCACTGATATAAGCTTCCAGGCGGGGCAAATAATTATCAAGGTATTCGCCGGAAAAAGTTTCTTTTCCGCCTTCTGTCTCCTTACTTATTTTATCGACTGCGGGGTGATTGCCAAATGCAAATTCCAGTAATAATAATGACGCGGCTTCTTTTGAATTTACTATCATGATTTTAAATTTTTAAATTTCTATTTTTTAAGAACAGCTAAACTAATCTCTAATTTTAGATATAGCCAATGCTGTTATTTGATGGTGTATAAGCATCGCTTATAATGAAGCTGTGGTTAATAAAATGAATTCTTTCATCCGGATATAAGGAACTCATTTTAGGCTAAAATCTTTCTTACCTTCACCGCCCTTTTTTTATATATTTTACATTTAAAATTGTCTCATGCTTTTGCCCCAGGCTAAGAAAACATTGACCCTTGCACTACCCATTATTGTGGGAGAGCTGGCGCAAATGTCTTTGGGCATTATTGATTCCGCAATGGTAGGAGCAGTAAGCTATGTACAACTGGCAGCCGCAGCTTTGGTATCGAGCGTAATTATTATCCCTTATGTATTTGGCATTGGAATTACCATTTCTGTTTCGCAAATGGTTTCTATGGCGCATGGAAGAAATGATAAAAAACAGGTAAGCCATTATTTGTATAATGGGTTTTGGTTGTGCGCTATTTCTGCTGTTGTTATTGCGCTATCACTTGAATTTGGGAAAAATATTCTGCATCATCTTAACCAGGATATGGAGGTAGCAACTCTTGCTGTCCCTTACTTAACCATTATGGGTTGGTCAGTGATTCCGATGCTTTTATTTTTGGCGTTGAAACAATTTACCGATGGGCTTGAATTTACCAAAACAGCCATGGTGCTTTCTTTGGCTGCTCTTCCGGTAAATGTATTTTTAAACTGGCTGTTGATTTATGGAAATTGGGGATTTCCTAGGCTCGAGTTGGAAGGGGCCGGATGGGCAACATTAATTACGCGGATTTTAATATTTGTTTTGTTAGGCATTGTTGTTTTATACCACCGCACTTTTAAAAGGTATGTAGCCGTAAGAAGTAGTACGTGGAAACTGAACTGGCAAACACAAAAAGAACTTCTAAGCATTGGCATCCCAAGCAGTTTTCAAATTACAATGGAAGCCGGAGCGTTTGCTGTTTCAGGTATTTTGATTGGCACGATTGGCGCCGTAGAACAGGCTGCTCACCAGATAGCATTGAGCATTGCTTCATTAACATTTATGGTTTCAATGGGATTGTCTCAGGCTGGCTCCATCCGTGTGAGTAACGCTTTTGGGCGAAAAAGCTACCAGGCAATTTCTGATATTGGAAAGAGTACCATTTATATGGCTTTAATTTATGGAAGTGTGTGCGCGGCTCTTTTTATAATTTTCCGAAACTCACTTCCTTACTTGTTTAATGATAATTTGAAAGTAGTTTCTATGGCAGCGTATCTTTTATTATTCGCTGCTATTTTTCAAATCTCTGATAGTACGCAAGCCATTAGTGCCGGGCTTTTGCGGGGAATTAAAGATGTCAAAATTCCTACTCTTTTTATTGCTGTAGCCTACTGGGTTATTGGCATTCCCGCAGGTTGTGTTCTCGCTTTTTATTTTGATATGGGAGCCGCAGGTATTTGGACCGGGTTCATTATTGGATTGTCTTTATCTGCCATTTTTCTTAGTTTACGTTTTAAGAAAATGGCTATGATAAAAAATGAACCTAACAATTCGAATGATAGCGACTCAATGGATTAAATTGAATTTAAAGCCTGAGTAGAATAAATATTTAATTGACGGGAGGTGT
>JBDSHT010000289.1:0-15438 GCA_039918315.1 Ginsengibacter sp.
ATAACCACCGATTAATTCGTTTTCAGCTTCGGGTAAATCAAATGGTGTACGATTGGTTTCAGCGAATGCGCAAATAAGAAAAATTAAAAAACCCAAAGGTTGATATACTATATTCCATACCTGGTCAATTTGCTGGCCAACCATTTCATTCAGGCTTAAAGTACCGCTGACCATCAACAAGGCAATGAGAGAAATTCCAAGTGCCAATTCATAACTAATGATTTGAGATGCGGCGCGCATGGCACCTAACAATGAGAATTTATTGTTACTAGCCCATCCACCAATCATGATACCATATACTCCTAAACTCACTACACCAAAAATGTAAAGAATGCCAATGTTCACATCAGCAATTTGAAGAGAAACTTGTCTTCCAAAAATATGAAGAGTACCTCCCCATGGAATTACAGCACCAACCATCATCGCGGTTAGCATTGCCAGGCAAGGCCCAAGGATGAATAAAAATTTATTAGAAAAGCTGGGAATAATTTCTTCCTTAAAAAATAATTTAAGTCCGTCGGCTAAGGGTTGTAATATCCCGAAAGGTCCTGCCCTATTGGGTCCGCGGCGATCTTGCATCCATGCTGCGACCTTTCTTTCAAAGTAGGTTGAATACATCGCCACTAACAATGATCCCATCACAACTACCACAATTAAAATAAGTTTTTCCGCAAGGAAAGCCATATCGACGGCTAAAAAAATTTGATTACAATCCATGGTGTAAAAACTTATTTATTTATAGTACTTTTTTAAAGTCATTTATTCCTAACCGTTCTTTATCAGCCTGCCCAATTTCTTTTTCTTCATCGCGCTCAACAAAAGTTGTAGAGGTAGCAGGGCCAGGTAAAATACTTAGATCAATATCATCATCGTTAACCTCACTTACTTTCTGAATATCCATTAATAGCTGTGGTTTACGTCCGGCCAAAACTTTTTCTAAAGGATCCGGTGGTATCTCTTTTACTTCATAATGATTAGCAGAAATCACTGAGTGCCTGTCTATTTTAGTAGGGCCTTCAATGATCCAATCTGATGTTTGCTTTTTTTCAAAACGACAGGTATTGCAAATCCACGCGGCCTTGCCATCTATATCCTGCACTTCGCCCCAAGGATCTTTTCTGGAAGTAACCCTGTAAACTTCATCACCACGATTCCATAAAGTTACCTTGCCGCAGCACTTGTCACAATCGCGATGCGCATCATGTGGTTTTAAAAACCACACCCTGTTTTTAAATCTGTAAGTACGATCGGTCAATGCACCAACCGGGCACACATCAATCATATTGCCACTAAAATCATTATCAACAGCCCGTGAAATATAAGTCGAAATATCAGAAAGGTCGCCACGATCCAAGATGCCGTGAACGCGCTTATCAGTAAGTTGATCAGCAACATAAACACAACGATAGCATAGGATACAGCGTGTCATGTGCAACTGAATGTATGGTCCGATATCTTCTCTTACAAATGTTCTGCGTCTAAATTCGTACCGCGTAAAACCATCGCCATGCCCATAACTAAGATCCTGCAAATAACATTCACCGGCCTGGTCACAAATAGGGCAATCCAGCGGATGATTGATCAATAAAAATTCAACCACTCCTCGTCTTGCATCCAGCGTTTTTTCGCTCGTTGTATTTTTTACTATCATGCCATCCATAACGTTGGTTCGGCAAGAGGCTACCAGCTTCGGCATAGGTCTCGGGTCTTTTGTGGAGCCCGCAGCTACCTCTACAAGACAGGTTCTGCATTTACCTCCGCTACCTTCCAATTTACTATAATAGCACATGGCAGGCGGTGCCACCTCTGGCCCAATTTGACGGGCAGCGTTTAATATAGTAGTTCCTTCTGGCACCTGAATAGTGATGCCATCGATGGTGATTGATATTAGTTTTTGTTCTTCAGCCATAATTTTAAAATTTAAACAAACTACAGTTTAGGCTTTTTTACTTTCCTGCTAAACCATTACCTCTAACGGATCTGCATAATGTGCCAATCCATAATTTCGCGTCAAACATTCTTCAGGATTATTGACATGCCATTCAAACTCATCTCTAAAGTGCCTGATAGCCGCTGCTACGGGCCAGGCCGCCGCATCACCTAACGGACAAATAGTATTTCCTTCAATTCTTCTTTGCACATCCCAAAGCAAATCAATATCTTTTATTTCTCCTTTTCCATTTTCTATTTTATTAAAGATTCGGTGTAACCAACCTGTGCCTTCGCGACATGGCGAGCACTGACCGCAGCTTTCATGATGATAAAACCTGGCGAGCGATAACGTATGGCGAACAACACATTGGTCTTCATCCAAAACAATAAATCCACCCGAACCCATCATACTCCCCGTGGTAAAACCACCATCAGCAAGGCTTTCATAATTCATATATCTTGTTTCGCCTTTAGCCGTTTTCAATAAAAGATTGGCAGGCAAAATAGGGACAGAAGATCCGCCCGGAATGCAAGCTTTCAATCTTTTTCCATTAGGTATGCCACCACAATATTCATCGCTGTAAATAAAATCTTCTACAGAAATGGTCATATCAATTTCGTAAACTCCAGGCTTATTAATATTGCCACAGGCAGAAATTAATTTAGTACCCGTTGATTTTCCAACCCCGATTTTTGCATACTCTTCCCCGCCTCCATTTATTATGGGAACGATAGCAGCTATGGTCTCCACATTGTTAACCACTGTTGGGCAATCCCAAACTCCTTTTATTGCCGGGAATGGAGGTTTAATTCTCGGTAATCCTCTTTTACCTTCAAGGCTTTCAAGCAATGCAGTTTCTTCACCGCATATATAAGCGCCCGCACCGCGATGGGTGTATATTTCACAATTAAATCCGGTGCCTAAAATATTTTTTCCTAAGAATCCATTTTGCTTTGCTTCATCAATAGCATGATCTAAAATATCAGTAACCCAATCATATTCTCCACGGATATAAATGTAGGAAACGTTGCTTCCTAAAGCGAAAGAGGAAACGATCATTCCTTCAATTAATAAATGAGGAAGAAACTCCATTAGGTATCTGTCTTTGAAAGTTCCGGGTTCGCTTTCATCAGCATTGCAAACGAGGTAACGAGCCATGCCTTCCGGCTTTGCGAGGAAACTCCATTTTAATCCTGTAGGAAAACCTGCTCCGCCCCTTCCGCGCAAACCACTTTTCTTAACTTCCTCCACGATGTCTTCAGGCTTCATCTTTAATGCTTTCTCTACACTTTGGTATCCACCTTCGCGGCGATACACATCATAACTCCTGATCCCTTCCACATGAACTTTATCTAATAATAATTTTTTCGACATACTCAATTTGTTCTATCTATATTAATAACAGAAACCCCTACACGATTACCAAATCAAAATCTTAAATTATTTATTTCAACAATCTGCCTTCTTAATTTATTTTTTATAATCGTGATTAAACATCCAGTTGAATCCAAACTTATCTATAAGCATTCCGAAGCGTGCTCCCCAGAAAGTATCCTGCAATTCCATCGTGATTTTTCCTCCAACTTTTAGTGCATCGAATGTTTTGTTTAACTCATTCACGTCAGCGAAATTTAGCGAAAGGCTTAAGTTGTTTCCTTCATTTACTGTTACACCTGGAGGACAATCCGAAACCATAAAGTTCAGATCGCCTGCGACGAACCGGGCATGCATCACTTTGTCTTTATATTCCGCCGGAGAATCCATGGGTGACTCACCAAAAGTTTGCTTGAAGTCAATGCTGCCATTCAATGCAGTAGCATAAAAATCCAATGCCTCTGAGGCGTTTCCATTAAAATTCAAATAAGGAATAATTGCTTCCATTTTATTTAATTTTATTTATTTAATTATTAGCCACAGCTTTTGCAGTGCATTCTTCTATTATCTGATCCACTTTTTCTTTGGTTAAATGTTCTTTGTAAATTTTCCCTAATTGCATCATCGGCGCATAACCGCATGCACCAAGGCATTCCACTGTTTTCAATGTAAACAATCCATCCTTCGTTGTTTCGTTTACCTCAATCCCAAGTTTCGATTTTATGTAAGCAATTATATCATCACTTCCATTAAGCATACAAGGACCAGTTTGACAAACTTCAAAAACAAATTTACCTACCGGATCTGTGTTATACATTGAATAAAAAGTGGCGACCTCATATACCTCAATCGGTTCTATATTAAGTAACGAAGCCACGTAATCCATAGCCGCAACATTGAGCCATCCGCCCCCTTCTATCTGCGCAATATGCAATATTGGCAAGAGTGCACTTTTTTGTTTGCCCTCGGGATAGCGGCTGATAAGTTCGTTAACCCTATCTAATTTTTCCTGTGAAAATTGTAAACTCATTTGTTTTTCTTATTTCTTTTTTCAAGCTTATCTACATCAGCTAAATCCTGTGGTCTGCCAGCATTTTTCTTAACTCTTAAGAGATCATTATAACCAATAAAATTTACAGGCACATTTTCAAAACTCACTACTTTTTTATTATTCCATGCTTCTTCAAAACTCACCCCCGAAAGATCATTTAAAATATCAATTCTCAAGGGCGGAAAACCTAACTGTGTTATAAAATCTTTTTTTAAAAAATCCTCTTCGGTCAATGATAAAGATCCAAACCCAAAATCATTTATTACCTGAACCATATTTGAAGCATTCGCATCCGACATTTCAATACAAACATCTATATCTTTCGTTGATCTCGGATAACCGTGAATACTTACAGCATATCCGCCAATCACCAAATATTTTATATTATACTTATTGCATAATTCAATAAACTCTATAATATCTTTTTCCAGATTAATTTTCATCATCGTACAAACTTCGTCGCGAAACTATTTTCCTTATTTTAATGTCCGCATTTCCAAAAACCAATTTCCTAAGCTCTACTAATTCTTTCAATCGTTCTTCTGCAGTAGCTTGTGCCCAAAATTCATCATCAGCCTCCTCTGCTTCTGCAAAAGAAACCTTTCGAACTATTGGTAAAATTTTTCTTGCTGTCTCCATAAAAAATTTAATTTTTCCATTTGCCAATTCCTAAGCAATAGAACGTTTCACTATTCTAAAATATTTCGCTTTTTCAACTATGCGACTATCCCACTTCTTAATTCCTTATACCTCTATGCATCCAACTCTCCTGCAATCAAATTCAAACTACTCATCGTTATAATCGCATCACTGAGCAACCCTCCCTTCGTCAACTCTGAATATGCCTGATAATAAATAAAACATGGCCTTCTAAAATGCAATCTATAAGGAGCCCGTCCGCCATCACTTATAAAATAAAATCCCAATTCACCATTCGCACCTTCTACCGCAGAATAAATTTCACCTTTTGGCATTTTGGTTTCACCCATTATTATTTTAAAATGGAAAATAAGTGCTTCCATACTGGTATATACATCCTTCTTGTCCGGCAGATAATAATCAGGCACATCCGCATGGAAAATTTCAGCTTCTTTTCCTTTAAATTCCTGAACTTTTTGGTACGCTTGTTTAATAATTTCCAGGCTTTGCCACATTTCCTGATCACGCACCAGGAACCTGTCGTAGCAATCTCCTGTGGTGCCAACCGGAATAGTAAAATCAAAATCTTCGTAACTACTAAATGGCGTATGTACTCTTACATCATAATCCACGCCGGCAGCGCGAAGATTAGGACCAGTGAAACCATAGTTCAAAGCGCGTTCCGCAGAAATAGGTCCTACGCCAATGGTGCGATCCATAAATATTCTGTTGCGGATAAAAAGGTCATTAAATTCCTTCAATACGATAGGCCATTCTTTGATAAACTTTTCTAATTTTTCAAAAGCCTGGTTCGTAAAGTTTCTTTCAAAACCACCAATGCGTCCCATATTTGTTGTTAGGCGCGAGCCGCATATCTCTTCATAAATTTCGTAGATCAATTCCCTGTATTGCATCACATAGAGAAATCCTGAAAATGCTCCGCTATCTACTCCTACAATTGAATTACAAATAAGGTGATCTGAAATGCGCGCGAGTTCCATAATGATTACCCTTAGATAATCAACACGCTTTGGTGTTTCCACTCCCAAAAGTCTTTCACACGCAATGTGCCACCCCATATTATTAATGGGCGACGAACAATAATTTAAACGATCGGTTAAAGGAGTAATCTGGTAAAGAGGGCGATGTTCTGCAATTTTTTCAAATGCCCGATGAATATATCCAACTGTTTGTTCAGCACTTACCACTGTTTCGCCATCAAGCTCAACTATATTTTGAAACACTCCATGAGTAGCCGGGTGAGTAGGCCCCAGGTTGATTGTGGTCGTTTGTTTTTCTATTTCGCCTTCCGGTAGTTTAACGTGTTCGCTCATGGTAAAAATGGTCAATTTAAATTCCTGTTTTTCATCTGCTTCTTAAAAAAATTTTCTAAGTGCGTCCAAACATCTCATCGTCTTTATCAGTTCTCTTTTGATCCTCTAATGGAAACTCTTTTCTCAAAGGAAAATATTCCATCTCATCTATATTTAAGATTCTTTTCAGGTTGGGATGGCCTACGAAATTAACTCCAAAAAAATCAAAGGTTTCACGCTCCATCCAGTTTGCAGCCGAAAATAATGCAGAGGCGCTAAACACATCAGGCACCTTCACATCCGTGAAAACTTTATAACGGATTCTGAGATTGTCAACCAAATTATGAAGATGATAAACCACAGCTAATTCCTTTCCTTCACTATCTGGATAATGAACGGCGCATAAGTCCGTCATAAACTTAAATTGGAGTGTGGGATCATCATATAGAAATTGGAGAACTTTCAAATTCAAATCCTTATGAGAAGAAAAAGTAAGCATACCATAAGGTTCAGCCCATGCAGTTATTTCTTCACCAAATTTTTCTATTAATTTTTGTCTTACTATTTCGTTCGTTAAAGCCATTTCTAATTTTGAAAGGTGCACTTAAAATATAAAAAGAAAAGAGCCGTATTAATTATTGAATGCCATATTTATTCATCAGGTCTTTATATTTCTCTGAATGTCTTCTTCTCAGACTTTCATTTCCCACCAAATTTTGTACTCTTAAAAATCCGTCTAAGATCGCTTCCGGTCTTGGAGGACATCCCGGTACATAAACATCTACAGGAATCACCTGGTCTATTCCCTGCAACACTGAATACGTATCAAATATTCCGCCGCTTGATGCGCAAGCACCCATAGCCAGAACCCAGCGTGGCTCTGCCATTTGCAGATAAACTTGTTTAAGAACAGGAGCCATTTTTTTTGCAATGGTTCCAATCACCATTAGCAAATCACACTGGCGTGGTGAAAAACTTACTCTTTCGGAACCAAACCTGGCGAGGTCATAATGAGATGCCATAAGGGCCATAAACTCAATACCACAGCAACTTGTAGCGAAAGGCAAAGGCCAAATAGAATTTTTTCGGGCCAAACCAACTACGTCGCTTAGATTGGAAGCAAAGAACCCCTCACCCATGTAGCCATCTGGTGCTTCTGCAAGTGCTAAAGGTGTTCCTTCGAATTTTTTAGTGATATTATATTGAACCGGACGAGCCATTTTTACTTAGATTTTAGATTTTAAATAAGGCTGAATTAATTTTTATTTGAAAAATAATCAGCGCTTATTTTTACAATATTAGTCTTCCCAATTTAATCCGCCTTTCTTTAATACATAAAAGAAACCGCAAAGAAAAAAGCCAACAAACATTGATACAGCCAAAAATCCTGGCCATCCTAATTCGCGAAAATTAACCGCGTAAGGATAAAACAGAATTACTTCCACATCGAACAAAACAAAAAGAATTGCTACCAAAAAATATTTAATAGCCATTGGCCTTCTTGCATTTCCTTGAGATTCAATACCGCTTTCAAAATTGACGAGTTTATCGGAAGTTTTTCTTTTTGGGCCTAAAACACTGGTTAGAAAAATAATAGCGATCAACAAAACAATTGCAAAAATGAGCTGGATTCCAATCGGTAAATAATTTGCAGTGCTGTTGATGCTGTTAGAAACTTGTAAAAATGTGTGTATCAAGAGTGTTAAATTATAATTGCAAAAATAAGGCACACACATCAATAATCCATAAGCCAAAATATGATTTGAAGCATGAGACCCCAAACTCAAATTATTAAACAAAAAAAAACTCCGTCAAATGACGGAGCTTTTTAAAAATTTAAATTTTTCTATTCCTTTTTTACGGGTTGTGTTTTTGAAGAATCTGCTGCTGCAGATCTATTCTTCATTACTTTACTAAACGCTTCTTTATTTGTAAGCGCAGTTGCATCTGCAGGATCAACGGTTAAAATCAGATCATTGAATTTATTCGCGTTCTCCACATCTTTCTTAAGGTTATAGTAATAGGCAACCATAAAACGGTATGCAGGAATTAATTTATCCTTTATAGATTGCTTATCTGTTACAGTATCGGCCAATGAAATTATTTTATCGTATTCAGGTTTTGCAAGTCCGGTTTGAGCAGTATCAATTCCTTCTTTAGCACGCGCACCCAGGTACCAGCCATACAAGTCTTCAGGATATTTTTGTTGATACAATTTAAAAACAGAATCAGCGCTCTTGTAATTTTCGCCTCTCAGGTCAGAGTATCCGGCATAGAACAAATCTACTTTACCAAAAGTACTATCCATACTTAAAAGCTTGCGATACCAAACTCCAGCTTTATCAAATTTTCCTTCACCATAGAATTTTTTTGCTATCTCTTTTATATACTCAAGTTTATTTTTTGCAATAGTATCTTTTGCTACAGCCTTATTTACATATTCTGCGGCCAGTGCCTCATTCCCCGGGAACTTGAATAACACAGTCGCATAAGTCACGTAATCTTTTGGACCAATTTTTTCAGGACTTATTTTGGAAAAGAATTCTTCGAATGAACTCTTTGCTTTTGAAGAATCCCCTAATTTATCATACGCATACGCTTTCAAACCATACAGGTTTGGAACCGCTTTAGCGCCTGCAGTCGTGATACAATCATTGGCTTTTGCAATTGTTTCATTGTACAGTTTAGACACATACAATAATGAAGCCTCTGCATAGCAAAGTTTAGAATCTTTATCGGCTAATGCTACATATTTGGTCAAATATTCCCGTGCTTTATTTACGTCACGATTATAATAATACATATACAACCAATAATAAACCGGAGCAAAACTTGGATCGGTAGCAATAGCGTCGTTATAATATTTCATATAAATAGACTCCTGTCCAAAACCTTGCGTTTCGTAAATTCTACCGATCATAAAATTTGGTCGTGCATTTTTAGGGTCAAGACTCATTGCATTTTGATAAGAAACGGTAGCGTTGGCCCCATCAATCAATTTGCGATAAGCGTCACCTAATACCAATTGAATATCAGGATTTTTCTTATCTCTGTCGGCGGCAGCTTTCAGTTTATCAATTGCATAAACTGCATCGCCTGCTTTAGTGTCCACGTTTGCTCTTCCTACTGCCAACTGTATTTCAGGAAGCTCCTTTTTCTTTGTCAAATTGATAGCGGTTTCAAAACGATTTCGTGCATCATTTGTTTTCCCCTCCATTAATTCTATTTCGCCCACTCCCACCATCATCAAAGCTGAATTAGGATTTG
This sequence comes from Ginsengibacter sp., assembly GCA_039918315.1. Lineage (GTDB taxonomy): Bacteria > Bacteroidota > Bacteroidia > Chitinophagales > Chitinophagaceae > Ginsengibacter. The sequence goes on from JBDSHT010000289.1 coordinate 9,578, forward strand.
CCTGCAATGTTTTTTGATACAATGCTTTTGCTGCGGCGGTATCTGTAAGTTCAGAATTTTGTAGATAAGTTTGTCCCAGCCAATATGCAGCATCTATATTATTTGGATCTGCTGCTAGCAATTTTGAAAACACACCTTGCGCACTTTCAAACTTTTCATAATTCAATTGTTTCCTTCCTTCCTCTATACTTTGGGCAAATAAAACACTTACCATTAAAATTAAAGAAGTAAATAACCCGATTTTTTTCATTTTTGCTTTTTTTCGTTTTAATAATATTATTTATGTTCAATTTAATGTAGCAGTTCTGACAGAAAAACTCAACAGTGCCGGGGCAAGATATGCTCGTTGAAAAATCAATTGCCCTCTTTCTGCCTCAAGAAAATTGGCAAAGCCACTTCCCAAGCCATCATAATTTTCTTTGAGAATGTAAAACAAACCGCGTACCAAAGGATAGCGCTTTCTCATAATATTGGCTTGGTAAGGTTTTACGTACGCTTCATCCGGACACTCACAATCAATAGAAGCAATTTTCACCTTTGTTAAAAAACTAAGTTGAGCAGTATCTTCTGAATTACCAATCCAACTTACTCCTACAAATCCCAAAACATTTTGATGGCCCTCAACATATTTAATTACTTCCTGGCTATTTTCTACTCCAAATACTTTCTTTGGATCTATTGGTCTCCCTTTTAAAATTACCTTTTCCATAAATTGTAGAGTACTCGACCCTTTCAGATTATCAAACACTGCTAACTCTTTATCAGCCGTGGTTCCATCCAATACTCCACGCAACTTGGCTAATAAAAAAATAGAGTCTTTTGCTTCTTTATTGATGATGACAGCAATGGCATCATTGGCGACTTTAGACCACTTTGGTATAAAAGATAATGAATCACGATATGCGCGTTCTTCATCCACAGTAAGCCCTCTGGTAACAATGATCATCCGTGTGCTATCCTTTTTTAAATCATTAAAACATTCGCCTTCCGATTTGTACTCAGCAATTATTTTGGCTTTTGGATTTAAGGCTTCAAACACCTGGATTTGTGAATCGATAACCGGTTTAAAAGATTCATCTACACTTATATGTATGGTACCAGAACTTGTGGAATCCATATCAGTTCTTTCCCGCTCTCCACCGCAACCGATAAAGAGAAACCCAAAAAAGCCAAGCAATAAAATGGTATTATGTAAATTTTTTCTGATCAAAATAAATAGGTTATTGTCTGAAATAATTCTTTCTGAATCCACGATAAATTCTAAAGCTTCCATAAATGATGGCCAACACAGCAAATAATTTTGCAGGAATAGACATCGCAAAATCGCTATTAAAACTCAATTGTTTGGCAAATAAAATGATAGCTCCAATAGCCACATATATTGCACCCATTCCAAAATCCGTAATGCTCCGCATCATGATAAACCGCTTCGTTTTCCGATCCGGCGTATTCTCAAATTCTTCAAGACTCATACCTTTTTATTTTATTGGCGATTGGCAAGATAAAAAAAAATAAAGAAAATGCCGCGCACCTATTTTTCAATTTCAATATTTATCTCTAAAACAACTGCCCGGTTTCAAAAATTTCAGATAATCCAGGTTCCCAATTTCTCACTTTTCTTTTTAATAGATGCTTATTTTAAATTTTAGATGTCTGTTATTTGTTAATATTATTTAGCAATTCACTTTTTTATCGGAATGTTTTTTCAAAAAACTTCAACACTCCCGGTCTGGATGTTAAGATGCATAAGCGAATTAATTCCACATCGCAATGAGTTTTGATCAATTAGAGTATTGAAATTCAAAAAAACTAAATTTGCGTTTCAAAAAATCGGGGAGTACAAATAAAAATATGAAACCAACCATACCACAAGGAAGCAGGGACTTTGGTGCTGAAATTTTACAACGCCGCAGGTATATCATAGAAACTATTAAAAAAGTTTTTGAGGTATACGGATTCGAGCCATTAGAAACTCCTGCCATGGAAAACCTGGAAACCCTAATGGGAAAGTATGGCGAGGAGGGCGACAAACTTATTTTTAAAGTGTTGAATAATGGATTGGATAATCCTGCAAAAAAAGAAAAAGTGCTTGCAGGCTTTGACAATATTTTACTCGGAAAAAATGAAAAAGTTATTACAGAACGTGCCTTGCGTTACGACCTAACTATTCCATTTGCGCGATACGTTGCAATGAATTATGGCCAACTTACATTTCCTTATAAACGATACCAGGTGCAACCGGTGTGGCGTGCAGACAGACCTCAAAAGGGCCGCTACCGTGAGTTTTATCAATGTGATGCCGATGTTGCTGGCACTTTTTCACTGTTAAGTGATGTGGAGTTTGCCCAAATATATCTTGATACTTTCTCACAGTTACGGTTAGACGTAAAAATAAAAATAAATAACAGGAAAGTATTGTATGCGTTGGCAGAAGTTTGCAACAATCTTGATAAGATGGTTGACATCACTACCATAATTGACAAACTGGATAAAATTGGTTTGGAAAAAATAAAGGAGGAATTAACCGGTCTCGGTCTTTTGCCTGATTCAATTTTATTAATTGAAAATTACATCGGTATCAGCGGAAACAATATTGAAAAATTAGAAAAATTAGAAGTCCTGATTTCCGCATCAGAAACCGGGAGGAAAGGAGTTGAAGAATTAAAGTACATCCTAAGTTTTATAGATAATAAAAATGTGGTTATTGATTTCACGCTGGCACGCGGATTAAATTATTACACCGGTACTATTTACGAAGTGAGTGCAAAGAATGTGCAAATGGGAAGCATCGGTGGTGGTGGCCGCTACAATGACCTGACCGGATTATTTGGAGTGCCCAATGTTCCTGGAGTGGGCATCAGCTTTGGGTTAGACAGGATTTATGATGTGATGGAGGAATTGGATCTTTTTCCAAAAAGTATTCAAAAAGCTACACAAGCACTGTTCTTTAATATGGGCGAAGAAGAAGCAAAATCTGCTTACGAAGTGATGCAGGAATGCCGCCTAAAAGGAATCGCTTGTGAACTCTTTTATGAAAAAACAAAACTGGAAAAACAATTTAAATATGCCACCAAAAAAAATATTGTATATGCAATAATAATTGGTACAGAAGAAATTAAACAAAAGAATTGCATTGTAAAAAATCTTGCTGAGGGAAAACAACGATCAATTCCTTTTGATGAGCTTTCCTCATTTTTATTAGAACATCAAAATACCACTCAAAATAATAATGCTTAACTTCTTCTAACATTATTTATTTTTAATACTCCAATAATATAAAACAGTTTTTATGAAACAATTCTTTAAAGTCATACCGGTTTTTTTCCTTTTGGCAATTCTCTTTGCTTCTTGTTCAAAAAAGAATGATGAGGGAAAAATGATTCCTGCGAATGCGCTTTTTGTTGCACATATTGATATGAATTCAATGAACAAGAAATTATCGTGGTCCGAAATAAAAGAAATGGATTGGTTTAAGAAGATGAATAGCGATTCATCCGCACCGAAATGGGCAAAAAAAATGTTAGAAAATCCCGAAGCCAGTGGGATTGATTTTGATAAATCACTTTTAGCTTTTGGAGTAAAGGGCGAGAGTGATAAATATTATATTGTTGCAGAAGGAACGATTAAAAACAAAGACAACTTCGAACAATTCAATAAAAATTTCGACCCATCGGAGGCAGTGAAAAAAATTGGTGATGTAAATGTGCTCACGCTAAAAGATAAGAACGTAGTAGGTTGGAAGGGAGATCGCTTTGCGTACGTGATGAATTCTTTCGTGACTGCCGCTGAGATGTACGACATCAACAATGACTCAGAAAATCCTGCTGATTTAAAAAATGGAAATGCGAACCTCGGAGCATATTGCGCTTCACTTTTTAATTTAAAATCTGACAGCAGCCTTGCGTCCAATGCAAAATTCGGCGATCTGATGAAAGAGAAAGGTGACATGCATTTCTGGAATAATAATTCAGAAATCATTAAGAACGTTCCTAACATGGGCATGTTGGGTATGTTGAAACTGGATATGTTTTTCAAAGAAAATTATGGAGCTACGACGATTAATTTTGAAGATGGCAAAATAGAAATGGATCAAAAATTTTATTCGGGAAAAGAACTAACTGATTTTTTAAAAAAATACAAGGGTTCCAAGATAAATTCCGACATGGTTAAAAATATTCCTTCGCAAAATGTGATGGGATTATTTGCAATGAATTTTAAACCTGAAGCAATTCAGGAACTCATAAAACTCACCGGCACTGATGGATTTGTAAACATGTTTTTGAAAGATATGGGCGTTTCACTCGACGATTTATCTAAAGCAAATAACGGAGATATGATGATCTCTATAAGCGATGTGGAATTGAAACCTGATACTTCTATCTTGAAATCTCTCGATGGTAATTCTATGATATCAGGAGCAGCACCAGGATTCAATTTTCTGTTTTCGATGTCTGTGAAAGATAAAGCTTCATTTCAAAAAATAAGTAATGCCTTGCAAAAAGTCGGCGGACAAATGGGTGCAGATTCCCTCGTAAATATCCAATTAAACGATAAATATTTTACGATCAGTAATCACAAAGATTTTGCAGACAAATTCATGAGTGGAAGCCAAAACAACCAGTTCGATTTTGTTAGTAAATTGAATAGCAATCCAATGGGTTTTTATTTAGACCTTCATAAATTGTTCACTGTAATAAGTGGTGAAAGAATGTCTGGTCCGGAAATTAAATCAGTCATCGATCAAAATTTAAAAATTTGGGATAAAGTGAGTATGACTGCTGGTGATATGAAAAACGATGCATTCAACGCACACTCTGAAATGACATTTATTGACCAAAAAACCAATAGTCTAAAACAGCTCAATTCCTATTTAAATGAAATGTATAAATTTAATGAAGCGAGAAAAGAGAACAATCCAAATCAAGACAATTTGGACTCCATCTTAACCCCCCCAACAATTGATACAGTAAAGTTTAAATAAACAAAGAAGGAATTTATAAAAGCTGAAAACATGCAGATACACCTGCGAAACATTGTTCCGGAGTATATCGAAAAAGAAAAAAGAAAAAATTCGGAAATCTGGGCGCAGGATATCACTTTTACGAAAGGCGATCATGTGCATATTGTTGCGCCATCCGGTACCGGCAAAACTTCCCTGATTCATTTTATCTATGGATTAAGAAGCGATTACAATGGATCTATTTGTTACAATAATGAAGAGATAAAAAAACTTTCTTCCGAACAATTTTCCCAATTCAGACAAAATAAAATCAGCATTATTTTCCAGGACCTAAGACTGTTTGAAAACCAAACGGTGAGAGAAAATATTGAAATTAAACGAAGGTTGAATCCTTACCATCCACCGGAAATGATTGAGAAGATGGCTTTACAACTAGGCATAGAATCCAAGCTAGAGCAATCGGCTAAAACATGCAGCTATGGCGAGCAACAGCGGATTGCTATTATCCGATCATTAATGCAACCCTTTGATTTTTTATTATTAGATGAGCCATTTAGTCACCTTGATAATATCAATAAGAAAAAAGCCTTAGTACTCATTTCGGAAGAATGTAAAAAGAGAGATGCAGCGATGATTTTAGTGGATTTAGAACCGGAGGAAGTCTTGAAGAGCGAAAAGAAGTTGATGTTGTAAAAAGTAAAATCAACCAAAAAATTTAATAATAGTAATTGAAACTTTCTTATAAACATATTGAACCTTTAATCATCTCCGGGAAAAATACTTTCTCAAAATGGTTGGGTTATATCGGGCTTGGAATTGGAGTGCTATTGCTCCTGGTTTCTATTCAACTTTTTGTAAATATTCAACAACTACTTTCCGAAGATTCACCCAGGAAAAATGG
>JBDSHT010000290.1:0-7888 GCA_039918315.1 Ginsengibacter sp.
GCAGCAAACGGAAAAGGAACAAAAATCGCTGCCTTTTTTACCACACATAATTCCGCAATGGTCATTGCGCCAGCCCTTGCTATCACTACATCTGCTGCAGCATACGCATTTTCCATTTTCGAAATAAATGCATTGCTCCACATATTACTCCGTTCTTCCTCTATTTTTGCAGCTCGCGGTGCAAAGTCCTTGCCCGTTTGCCAAATCAGTTGCAGATTGTTTTTTGCAAATGCATCAGCATTACTTTCAATAGTTTCATTAATACTCCTTGCCCCCAGGCTTCCACCCATTACAAAAACAGTTTTTTTACCAGACTGTAATCCAAAAAATTTAATAGCCTCATCTTTGGGAACCGAATTCAAAAAAACTTTTCGTACAGGGTTCCCTGTTATCATAATTTTTGCAGCAGGAAAATATTTTTCCATACCTGCACCGGCGACAAAAATTTTAGTCGCATTCTTTCCCAACATCATATTGCTTCTGCCAGCCAGAGAATTGGCTTCGTGAATAAACGTAGGAATGTTTCTTGCCTGCGCCAATTTCAAAACCGGAAAACTCGAATATCCGCCCACGCCTACGACTGCGTCTGGTTTAAATGACTTTAAAATCTTTCTTACCTGGAAATAACTTTGCAGCAATTTATAAGGAAGTGCAATATTTTTTATCAAAGAGCTCCGGTTGTAACCGGCAATATCAATTCCTTCTATATTATATCCAGCCTCTGGAATTTTTTCCATTTCCATTTTTCCTTTGGCACCAACAAATAAAATATCAGCCTTCGGATTCAAATTTTTTATTGCGTTAGCAATTGCCAAAGCCGGAAAAATATGTCCTCCCGTGCCACCACCTGCAATAATGATCCTTACCGTTTCTGCATTTTCAGAAGCGGGCATGGAGGCAATATCGCTGATAGGTGAGCTATCCATTTTCATTTTTATCTTCGTTACTATTTATAGATTCTTCTTCTATTTGTTGTGTTGCAAGCGCCGATGCTTTGCCTTCTGCCTGCTGCACATTTCGCGCTACGCTTAAAATAATTCCAATGGCCGCACACGTAAACAAAAGGCTGCTGCCACCCATACTTACCAATGGTAGTGTGACACCTGTCGTCGGAAAAATATCGACAGTCACCGCCATATTAACCATTGCCTGTATCACTAAAGTAAAGCTTAATGCCACCGCCAAAAAAGCTCCAAATGCAAAAGGGCATCTTTGAAAAAGCCTTATACTTCTAAACAGGAAAAGGAGATAGATTAATAAAATAACTGCCCCCCCGACCAGTCCATATTCTTCAATTATAATCGCGTAAATAAAATCACTATACGGGTGAGGTAAGAAATTTCTTTGCTCACTTTTCCCCGGACCTTTTCCTAGAAACCCTCCAGATGCAATCGCAATTTTTGCTTGCTGTACCTGGTAGCTCACGTCTTCTTTTCCTCCATACATAAAATTCTGAACACGCTTTACCCATGTTGGAACACGTCCCACAGAAAGCACTGCAGGCAGATCTTTCGAAGTATTATCATCTTTATTATAATAACTGGCAGAGATGGTAACGAGAAACAAAACAGGTATAAGTGCGAGCCCTGCCACCATCAAAATATGCTTGACATTTACCCGACCAATAAACATCAGCAACAATCCAATACCACCAATTAAAACAGCGGTTGAAAGATTGGCGGGCGCAATTAAAATGCAGACTAAAAACACAGGAATTATTAAAGGAAGAAATCCCTTTTTGAAATCCTTAATTACATTTTGCCGGCGGCTAAGAATCTTGCTCATGTACATAAACAAAGCAAGCTTCGCCAAATCAGAAGTTTGAAATGTAAGATTGATAACCGGCAATTTTATCCAACGGTTTGCTTCATTAATGCTGGTTCCAAAAAATAAAGTATAAGCTAAAAGTGGAATAGAAATAAAGAAAGCGATAGTAGCCCACCTCGCATACACCGTGTAATTAACCCGATGTAAAAAATAAATTATTGCTACTCCAATGCCGATATAGAAAACTTGCTTAAACAAGTAACTCTCTGTGCTTTTATTAGATTTATAAGCAAGCGAACCAATACTGCTATACACCACCAGGATACTGATCATGGTGAGTATAATCACTATTGCCCAAATGACTTTATCGCCTTTTGTGGTTTTCAAAAAGTTGCCTGTCACTTCCTGTGCAGAAGCTAAAGAACCAGTTGCTATGTTTTTTATTTCACCCATTATTATTTTTAATTCCTGTCTGTTTAAATTTCTTACAGGTCTTTCACTGCTTCAATAAACTGAAGACCGCGATCTTCATAATTTTTAAAAAGATCAAAGCTTGCACATGCAGGTGATAACAATACCACATCACCTTTATCGGCAAAATGAAATGCTGCCTGTACCGCATCTTTAGCACTCTGCGTATTCACCATCAAATTCATTTCGTTTCCAAAAGCCTCATGAATTTTTCTGTTATCAACACCCATACAAACTATCGCTTTCACTTTTTCTTTTACGAGTTCTTTGATGAATGAATAATCATTTCCTTTATCTACTCCTCCCAAAATTAAAATCACAGGTTTGGTCATACTCTCCAGCGCATACCAGGTGCTGTTGACATTGGTAGCTTTACTATCATTAATAAATTCTACACCCCTGATGGTTGCTACCGTTGACATCCGGTGCTCCAGGCTTTGAAAGGACTGGACCGCATCTCTTATTTTCTCTTTTCTAATGCCCATCACTGCGGCTGATAACCCTGCTGCCATTGTATTATATTGATTGTGTTTTCCTTTTACAGCAAAGTCATCTACGCTCATCGTCATGTCTTCCTGCTTCCATTTAATGTGCATTTCTGCATTGGAAATATATGCGCCCTCGGGCAATTGTTTACTCATACTTATTGGCAATGGTTTAGCATTGGTTAAAAATTGATTTAAATATTTAGTGGTTACTTCATCGTCACCGTTATAAATAAATACATCGTTTTTGGTTTGGTTTTCTATAATTCTGAATTTGCTTTTTATATAATTTTCAAACTTGTATTCATATCTGTCTAAATGATCCTCGGTGATGTTAGTGAGCACAGCCACATCCGACCGAAAAGTTTTTATATCATCCAATTGAAAAGAACTTATCTCCACCACATAAAATTTTTTAGGCGCCGTGGCTACCTGCCTTGCGAATGAAAATCCAATATTGCCTACCATGGCACAATCCAGTTCTGCGGTTTTTAAAATGTGATGTACCAAAGCCGTGGTAGTTGTTTTTCCATTACTACCGGTTATGGCGATTATTTTACTATCTCCTTTGTACCGGTAAGCCAACTCGATTTCACTAATAATTTCTATTCCAGCCAATCGTAATTTTTTTACCCATTCATTCTTTTCCGGAATGCCCGGACTCTTCACAACGATTGAAGCATTCATTATTTTTTCATGAGAATGGATGCCTTCTTCGAATTCAATGGAATGCAAAATCAGTTCATCCTTATGAGCCGAAGCTATGAGGCCGCCATCACTTACAAACACATCAAACCCTTGCTGCATCGCCAGCAAAGCCGCGCCTATGCCGCTTTCTCCGGCACCAAGAATTACCATTCTCTTTTTCATTCCGCTTTTAATTGGGATTAACAATTAAAAAAAAGGTTTTTCAACGGTATGAACTTAACGGGTCAGAAAGTCATCAAAGGATTTGGTATGAGTAAATCCAATTTGAATTTTTAAAAAACCATTTTCATAAAGACAAACCATGTTATTAATATATTTCTAACTCCATATTTAAAAATCCGCCACCTCACATTCATCACCTCAACTTCAAAGTCACTACAGCCAGGATCACCGATAATATAGTTACCACCCAAAACCGAACAGCAATCTTACTTTCGTGGTAACCCAATTTTTGATAATGATGGTGCAACGGGCTCATTAAAAAAACTCTACGCCCCTCACCATATTTTCTTTTGGTGTATTTGAAATAAGCAACCTGTATCATCACACTTAAATTCTCGATCAAAAACACAAAACAAAATATCGGTATCAATAATTCTTTTCTAACTATAATGGCCAGTGCGGCAATGATGCCTCCAAGTGCAAGGCTTCCCGTATCGCCCATGAAAACCTGCGCGGGATAAGCATTGTACCATAAAAAACCTACGCACGCTCCAACAAAGGCGGCAATAAAAATGGATAATTCGCTAAGATTTGGGATGTACATAATATTGAGGTATTCCGCAATATTTACATTACTACTAACAAACACAAACACACCCAATCCAACTCCGATTATTGCGCTTACACCTGTTGCCAAACCATCAAGACCGTCTGTAATATTGGCTCCGTTCGAGACCGCTGTTACAATAAATATTACAATGAGAATGTAGATAATGTATGTGTAATCCTCCATGCTCTTTGGCAATAGCTTCGCATAATTGAACTCATGAGTTTTCACAAACGGTATGGTAGTGATTGGAGTTTTAACGGTAACAAACCGATGTATTTCTCCATTCGTAATTACGGTGTCTTCACTCAATTTTGTTTCACCGCGCTGAGGCACATAAGTTGCCCCGGCTTTTTTACCGATGATTTCTCTTTTTACATTCACTGTGGAATTAAAATATAAAGTAGCACCAATGATAATTCCCAGAATTACCTGTCCAAAAATTTTAAATTTTCCCGCTAATCCGTCAGCATTTGTTTTCTTGTAAGCAATGCCTTTTGCTTTAGAAACACGACGGGCTTTTATTTTTAAATAATCATCTACAAAACCTATTAAGCCCAACCACACTGTACACAACAACATTAATCTTACATACACTTTATCCAGGTTGGCAAATAATAATGTGGGAATTAAAATACCTAACAAAATAATAATGCCACCCATCGTTGGTGTACCTGCTTTCATTTTTTCACCAGCTAATCCCAGTTCTCTAACCGATTCGCCAATTTGCTTTTTTTGAAGAATTCTAATCAATCTTTTTCCATACACGGTGGTAATAAATAAAGACAATAGAACTGCTGCCAGCACTCTGAAAGTGATGAAATGGAATAGACCACTACCCGGAAATTTTATTCCGTTGGCGGTAAACCATTCAAACAGGTGATACAGCATTTTTTATAATTATTATTTAATTCCTAATTAAAATTTATTTTTCTCTCGCTTCTATTTTCCCAGCATTTCAAATGTTTCCAACAATTCTTTTTTATCATCGAAATCATGTTTCACTCCATTTATCTCCTGGTATTTTTCATGTCCTTTTCCGGCAATTAAAATGATGTCTTTATTTTTAGCCAACATAACTGCTGTCTTAATTGCTTCCCTGCGATCCGTTATGGAAATACATTTTTTTCGCGCAGTAATAGGCACTCCTGCTTCCATGTCTTTAATGATTTGAACCGGGTCTTCGTTCCTCGGATTGTCCGAAGTAAAAATTACTTTGTCGCTATATTCACAGGCAACCTCGGCCATCACAGGTCTTTTTGTTTTATCACGGTTGCCGCCACAACCCACCACAGCAATTATATTTTCTTCGCCTTGTCTCACATTTTTTATAGTCGCCAACACATTTAGCAAGGCATCGGGAGTGTGTGCATAGTCAACTATTCCTACTATTTTATCATTGACAGAAACAAAATATTCAAACCTGCCTTCGGCACCATCAAGGGTGCTTAATATTTTCAAAACAGTTTCTTTGTTCTCGCCCAAGCAAACAGCCGCACCATACACCGCCAATAAATTATAGGCATTAAAAGTTCCAATAAGCCTGCAATGAACTTCTACATTATCAATTAGCAGAAGTAGTCCAAGAAAAGAGTTTTCGATAATTTTTCCTTTAAAATCAGCCATCGTTTTCAGACTGTATAAATATTTTTTCGCCACTGTATTTTGTAACATCACTGCACCGCGTTTGTCATCCGCATTGCTTAGTGCAAAAGCAGTTGAAGGCAGTGCATCGAAAAATGATTTCTTTACTTTTATATACGCGTCAAAAGTTTTATGATAATCCAGGTGATCATGAGTGATATTACTGAAGAGTCCGCCTGCAAACTGAAGACCTTCAACCCTCTTCTGATGCAACGCGTGAGAACTAACTTCCATGAAAACATGAGTGCATCCTGCGGCATACATCTCCGCGAGTAAATGATTTAAACTAATAGGGTCTGGCGTGGTATGCGTAGCTGCAATGGCATTGCTACCCACCAAATTTTGTACAGTACTTATCAGTCCACATTTATTCCCCAACTCTGTAAACAATTTGTAAAGCAAAGTTGCGATCGTCGTTTTTCCATTAGTACCGGTTACTCCTACCAAAATAAGTTTTTGAGAAACCTGGCCATAAAAGTTGTGCGCCATCATACCCGCTGCGGCAGCGCTATCCGACACTACGATATAGTTTACATTTTCGTGTAAGGATAAGGGTAATGTTTCGCACACAATTGCAATGGAACCATTTAAAACTGCAGTATCTATAAATTGATGACCGTCAGAAACAGAACCTTTTATTGCAATAAAACAACTTCCCTGTTTTACTTTGCGTGAATCTATATGCAAATCAGTAACCTCAATATCCGAAGTACCGGATACCGATTGAATATTCACCTTGTATAATATTTGTTGCAATAAAGCCATTAATTCAATTGAATTTTTATTGTTTGCCCTTTGGAAAAATCAGTATTCTGAGCCAACGATTGGTACACAACCTTTCCTCTTCCTTCAGTGCTCACCTTTAATCCCATATTTTCTAATACATACACTGCATCTTTTAATCCCAAACCCTGTACATCCGGAACTTTCAACTTTTCAATGACTACATCGCCTCCTGTTTGAAAGGCTCTTCCATCCTGCAGCATTGTTTTCCTCCATTCGCCCATTCCGGGAGAATCATTATTCTGATATTTAAATGCATTGATGATGCTATTTAAATCTGATTTCATTCCATAAAATTTATAGAATCCGCTATCAGGAAACGGTGATATTTTATCAACAGATTCCTCTGAAATCTTAGTCGCGAATATTTTATCAGCAACCTCTTTAAACACAGGTCCTGAAACAACTCCACCATAAGCATATCTTGATTCTTGTCCGTTTTGAATCACAACCGCAATGCTGTATTTAGGATTATTATAAGGGAAGAAACCCATAAAGGCAGACTGGTAAATTTTGTTTCCTTTATTATAACCGCGATTATCCATAGCCGTTACAGCGGTTCCGGTTTTTCCACCAAATTTGTAATACTCACTTTTTAATGCCTTCGCGGTTCCGTGATCGCCTTCAACAACTTGCAAAAGGCAAGCTTTCAATTTTCCTAGTGTAGCATCGCTACATATTTTTTCTACTACAACTTGTGGCTCAAATTTTTGAATCTCCACTCCCATTTCATTGATAGAATTTACGAGGTATGGCTTCATCATTTTCCCATTATTAGCGACAGCATTATATACCATCAGCAAATGAAGAGGCGTCAACAATTCCTCGTAACCATGCGCCATATAAGGGATAGTCGTCTTGGTCCAGTATTTACTGGTAGGCTTTTTTACCAAAGGATCCGCAGCTCCCACTATGTCAATTCCTGTAGCAGTGTCAAGCCTTAGATGATGTAAATGTTTATAAAATTCCTCCGGCTTTGCTCCATAAAATTGATCTGCAAGTTTTGCAAATGCAACGTTAGATGATTGCGCAAACGCTTCCTTAACAGTGATTAAATTAGTTCCTAAATGAGAGTCTCTTATCCGTAATCCATGAAACAATTTTTGGCCACCCTCGCAATCAACAATGGTATTCGTATCTACATAATTGTCTTCTAATAAAGACATCAAAGTAGCAAGTTTGAAAACCGAACCAGGTTCAGTCCTTCTTCCTAAACCATAATTATAATCCTCAAAATATTCTCCATCAGAACCTTTACCTA
>JBDSHT010000291.1:0-16398 GCA_039918315.1 Ginsengibacter sp.
ATATTGATTTCTTCGAAAATTGGTGCACATTCAAATTGCGATGGAGCTACTTCATTATGCCTTGTACGAAGCGGGATACCTAGTTTATAAGCCTCCATTTCATAATCGCGCATGAAAGAATACACTCGTTCAGGAATGGCACCAAAATAATGATCATCCAATTGCTGGCCTTTTGCTGGCGCATGTCCAAATACAGTTCTTCCTGTCATCATCAGATCAGGGCGGCCGCTCGCAATGCCGGCATCTATTACAAAATATTCCTGCTCCCAGCCGAGAGTTGGCGATACCCGTGTAATATTTTTATCAAAATACTGACACACATCAACTGCTGCTTTCTCAAGCGCTACTGTCGCTTTCAATAATGGTGTTTTTGCATCCAGCGACTCACCGGTATAGGAAACAAAAATGGTAGGAATACACAACGTTTTTCCATTTCCCATTTCAATTATAAATGGGGGGGAAGACGGATCCCAGGCAGTATAGCCGCGGGCTTCAAAAGTAGCTCTTAAACCACCGCTTGGAAAAGAAGAAGCATCTGGTTCTTGCTGAATTAATGCCGCTCCGTCAAACTCTTCAAGAGCGGTGCCATCACCTTTTAACGTAAAAAATGAATCATGCTTTTCGGCTGTAGCTCCGGTTAATGGTTGAAACCAATGCGTATAGTGAGTTACGTTTTTTGATTCCGCCCAGTTCTTTAGTGCTGAAGCGATTTGGTCACCCATTTTTCTATCAATTTTCGTTTGATTTCGAATGGATGATACGAGGCTTTTATAAGCCTCATCGCTCATGAATTCACGGGCCTTTTTTATATCGAAAACGTTTTCGCCAAAAAAGCTGGTTATTTTTGGTGATTCACAAACCTCAGTAAACTTAGAATGTGAGAAAAGCTGATGTAGCGCATTTAGTCGTAATGATTGCATTTTTTGTAATATTTTTTACAAAGCAAACAAAAAATTATTAAATAACTCAAATATTTTTTCAGTTTGGGTAAATAATTACGACAATGTGCAAAAATAATTCACATGACTTTTAAATTAATATTTAGCTTCTTACCTATTTTTGGCCAGTCCATATAACCAAGGAACGGTATCATTAGAAAAATGAAATAGATGCTTCGGTAGCGAACGATGGCTCCCAGTATTGGAATCGTGTATCCTATAACTAAGAACATAGAGAGACTGAAAAAAATGCAAAAATAGGCCAGCGGATGAATTGGGATTCCTCGTTTTCTATAAAAAAGAAAAAGCAAAATAAATATCTCATAAAAAAATATTTCGATTGAAAATGGGATGTAATTCATGTTGCCCAGCTCGGTTATGTATGGACGCATCAAAGAATGATTTATCGCCTGTGGGGCATTGTTTAAGAAACTCCTGAAATTTGGGTATAAGGGATTTACGTTGATTTTGGATGAGCCCGTTTTGGCAATTTCAATAAATGCAAGTTGTCTTTCAGACACAAATTTCATTACATCTGTTTTAGGAGAAATATATCCCGATCCAAAAAAAACAAGGGCGGCGAAGGCGTAGATGCCAATAAAAATTCTTCCGACATATTTAGGTTTTTTGTTTGCGATCATCCAGGCTATTAATGCCGGTATCATTGTAAGCAATACAAAATTTCTTAGCAGAAAAATGATCAGTAAAAAGAGTATGATAGCTACTATTCGTTTCCATGAAAAATGAACCGAATTCATGAGGAAATAAAAATGATAAACCACCATGGAAATTGCCAGGAGGATTAGTCCATCCCTATGGATCATGGAAGAAAAATACAATGCAGAAGGCAGTAGAAAAATACCAATTATGAGGGCGTATTTGGCCTTCGGAAAAATTCCAATGAATACTTTATATAGAGCCACCGGCCCAAAGAATATTAGAAAATTAAAAAACAAAGTATTGATGAAGAAATTTTTCCCACTGAATAAATCAAAAATAGAAAGCATTTTAATGATGAGATTGCTTCGGGTATCATTCCAAAATGATTGGGAGGTACTCATCAACCCTGAATAATTATTGTGATGGCTGTCAGAAAAAATACTGGTGAAATAATCGGCCGGATTTTTAAATAGCAGATCAAATTCAATGATACCTTCTTTATGGAAAATTAATGTGTCGGAAAATGGATAATAATAAAGATTAAAATAGCAGCCTACAAGGGAAGCCAGCACCCGCAAAAGGAAAAGGGAGATTAATATGCGCGTGCCCAAACCGGATGACTTAAATAATTTTATGCGGCTTATTAGCCAGCAAAAAAGTAGTAAGTAAACAATAAAAAGAAAGTAGAACAAACAAGAAAAATTTAGAATGTGGGAAGTTAGTTAAAATATTTACAGTGGAACAACGGGATAAAGTTGAAGAGATTGTAAGTTTGCGTTTTTATTACAATTATGGAAATAACATTTGAAACAGCAGAGAAACTAGGTCTTAAAAAAGATGAGTTTGAAAAGATTAAAGAAATCCTTGGGCGAACACCCAATTTCACAGAATTGAGTGCATACTCTGTTATGTGGAGTGAGCATTGCAGTTATAAGAATTCAATCAAGTGGTTGAAAACCTTGCCTCGTGAGGGTTCTAAAATTTTGGTAAAGGCAGGTGATGAAAATGCCGGTCTCATGGATATTGGGGATAATTTAGGAGTGGTGTTTAAGATTGAAAGTCATAATCATCCTTCTGCCATTGAGCCATTTCAAGGTGCTGCCACAGGAGTTGGGGGAATTCACCGGGATATATTTACCATGGGTGCCAGGCCAATTGCCACTTTAAATTCTTTGAGGTTTGGAAATATTGAAAATGATAAAACCCAACATTTACTCAAAGGTGTTGTGCATGGGATAGGACATTATGGAAACTGTTTTGGGGTTCCTACTGTTGGTGGGGAAATATATTTTGAAGACTGCTATCACACCAATCCTTTGGTGAATGCGATGAGTGCGGGAATTGTTCGTTTAGGCGAAACCGTTAGTGCCACTGCTGAAGGTGAAGGAAATCCTGTTTTTATTGCTGGCAGCGCAACAGGTAAAGACGGAATGGGTGGTGCAGCTTTTGCGTCCGCAGATATTACAGAAAGCAGTGTTGAGGATTTACCTGCAGTGCAAGTGGGTGATCCATTCCAGGAGAAAAAATTATTAGAAGCTTGCATCGAAGTGATTGCTACCGGAGCTGTTGTGGGAATGCAGGACATGGGTGCTGCGGGAATCATTTGTTCCACTGCAGAAACCAGTGCGAAGGGCGGAGTTGGTATGGATATAGAACTTGAAAAAGTGCCTACCCGGCAAAAAAACATGAAAGCGTGGGAATTACTTTTGAGTGAAAGCCAGGAACGCATGTTGCTCACCGTTCAAAAGGGTAGGGAGCAGGAAGTGATAGATATTTTTACTAAATGGGATTTGCCTTGTTCGCAAATCGGTAAGGTTACCAAGGGAGACACGCTTCGTTTTTATATGGACGGAACTTTGGAAGCAGAGTTACCGGCAGAGAGTATGGTATTAGGTGGGGGCGCTCCGGTTTATGAAAGAGAATTCAAAACGCCAGCCTATTTTGAAAAAATAAATGCTTTTGATTCTAGCTCTATTCCTGTCCCTGAAAATTTAAAATCTATCGCAGAGAAATTAATTGAACTGCCTTCCATCGCTTCCAAAAAATGGATTTACGAACAGTACGATAGTATGGTGGGCGCTGCAAATTTAAATACTAATAGTCCCTCAGATGCAGCGGTAGTCGCTATTCACGGAACTCAAAAAGCCTTGGCACTTACTACAGATTGCAACAGCCGGTATGTATTTGCTGATCCCCGCAAGGGATGTATAATAGCTGTGAGCGAAGCGTCCAGGAATATTGTATGCAGCGGTGGCGAACCATTAGGAGTTACGAACTGCCTTAATTTTGGCAACCCTTACGATCCCGAAGTGTATTTCCAGTTCGTGGAAAGTATTAAAGGAATGGGCGAAGCTTGTATAAAATTTGATACACCGGTTACTGGCGGAAATGTGAGCTTTTACAATCAATCTCCTTCAGGTCCCGTGTATCCAACTCCAACAATTGGTATGGTAGGTTTGTTGGAGAATATTGACAATAAAATGTCTCTTTATTTCAAAGAGGAAGACGATATAATTTATTTATTGGGGAAAAATGAAGAAGACTTTAATTGCTCTGAGTACCTACATAAAATTGCAGGCGTTGAGTTTTCCCCGGCTCCCTATTTTGACCTGGATGAAGAATTTCGTTTACAGGACACTGTTAGGAACCTGATTCAAAAGAAATTAATTCAGTCTGCTCACGATATTTCAGAAGGTGGATTATTTATTACTTTAACTGAAAGTGGTTTTTTTGCAAACCGTGGTTTTAATGTGGCGCAGCAAAATCAGTCGATTCGTAAAGATGCATTTTGGTTTGGAGAGGCTCAGGGAAGGGTGGTGGTTTCAGTAAGTCCTGACAAGAAAGAAGATTTCGAATCTAACATTCAGATTCCTTTTGAAAGATTAGGCATGGTCACTTCCGGAAAAGTTGTGGTTAATGATGAAAACTGGGGGCACATTTCAGAGTGGAAAAATAAATATGATAACGCAATAGGAAACTTTTTAAAAAGTAAAGTTTAGATATTTTGGCATTACCAATTATCAAAATATTTTGGAAAAAAATTTATTTTTAGAATGCTCCATCACTTTTTCTCCACAAACAAAATCTTTACTTTTTAGGATTCAAATTTTACGTTAAGTTTGCACGACCTCTCAGATTTTACAATAAATTTCCATTCTGCGGTCAATTTTTTTCATCGTCGTTCAATTGAGTTTTCTCTAAGTCAAGCTTTGTTGAATGACATTTTATTTTTAAACAAATGTCAAAAAAGAAGGCCAAATACATTTTTGTTACCGGAGGCGTTACCTCTTCTTTAGGTAAAGGAATTATTGCTGCTTCATTAGCCAAACTGTTACAATCCAGAGGATTAAAAGTAACGATTCAAAAATTTGATCCTTATATAAATGTTGACCCCGGCACTCTTAATCCTTATGAACATGGCGAATGTTTTGTAACTGAAGATGGCGCTGAAACTGATTTGGACCTTGGGCACTACGAACGGTTTTTAAATATAAATACCAGCCAGGCTAACAATGTTACCACCGGTCGCATTTACCAGACTGTGATTAACCGCGAGCGCGAAGGTGATTATTTAGGTAAAACAGTTCAGGTAGTTCCGCACATCACTGATGAAATAAAACGCAGGATGATGTTGTTGGGAGAAAAAAATGAGTATGATATTATTTTGACAGAAATAGGTGGCACCGTTGGTGACATCGAAAGCCTTCCCTTTATTGAAGCAGTAAGGCAAATACAATGGGAGCTGCCAGATGAAGATTGTTTGATTGTACATCTCACGTTAATTCCATATTTGAAAGCCGCAAAAGAATTAAAGACCAAACCTACTCAACAAAGTGTAAAGTTAATGAGTGCAAATGGCGTGCATCCGGACATATTGGTATGCAGAACAGAGCATCCGCTAAATGACGAATTGAAAAGAAAGGTTGCTTTATTTTGCAATGTAAAAGTTGATTCAGTCATTGAATCTATAGATGCTTCCACGATTTACGAAGTCCCGATTTTGATGCAAAGGGAAAAATTGGATTTGATTGTTCTTAGAAAATTAAATATTACTGATTACGAAGAACCGGATTTAACTAAATGGAAAGAATTTCTTGATAAAGTAAAACATCCGGGAATTAAAGTGACCATAGGTTTGATCGGAAAATATATTGAACTACAGGATGCCTACAAATCCATTTTGGAATCATTTATACATGCTGGTGCTATGAACAACTGCAAAGTGCAGGTGATCAATGTACACAGCGAATATATTACAGAAGAAAATGTAGAGGAGAAGTTGGTAGGACTTGATGGCTTATTAGTAGCACCTGGATTTGGATTCAGGGGTGTTGATGGAAAAATAATTGCTGTGAAATATGCCCGCGAAAACCAACTTCCATTTTTCGGAATATGCCTGGGTATGCAAATGGCGGCGATTGAATTTGCGAGAAATGTATTACATATAGAAGATGCAAATTCAACAGAAATGAATCCGGATACCGCCAATCCTGTTATTGATATGATGGAGGCCCAGAAGAAAATAACCAGCAAAGGTGCCACAATGCGGCTTGGTTCTTATCCATGTACAATTAAAGAAGGTTCGCTGGCTTATGAAATCTACGGCACCACTCAAATTAATGAGCGCCACAGGCATCGTTGGGAATTTAATAATAAATACCTGGCACAGTTTGAAGAAGCCGGACTTATTGCAAGTGGAATAAATCCTGAGACTCAATTAGTAGAAATATTGGAGAAAAAAGATCATCCTTTTTTCATTGGCGTACAATACCATCCTGAATTAAAAAGTACGGTGGAAAATCCTCATCCTCTTTTTGTGCATTTCATAAAAGCAGCACGTGAGTTTAATGAAATACAGAATACCAGGAAGTTGAGTAGTGTTCATTGATTAAAACTTTCTGGTAAAAAATAGTTAAACGCATTTTGATAAGATTAACAGTTTTGAAGTCAGGATGGTTAAACTAAGCAGCTCATAAATTCGTCTATTGTTTATCTTTGACATTTTTAAATAATCTATCTATTCATGATGCGAAAATTACTTTTAGGAATATTTTTATTGGTAGGATTTTCAGCTTTTTCCCAGGTTGGGAAGAGTGATGAGGCGGCAAAGAAAATTTTGGATAATGTAAGTTCCAAGTTTAAAGCGTATAAAACAGTCACCGCAAATTTTACTTTGAATATCGAAAATTCTACAGGGAAATCTCTTGGAACCAAGACAGGCGTAGTCTATATGAAAGGTTCTAAATACCGCGTTGATATTTCCGGACAGGAAATTTATAGTGACGGTAAAAATATCTGGACATTTGATAAATCTGCCAATGAAGTTCAGATTACCAAGTTTGACCCTTCGGCAAACACGCTGACTCCTCAAAAAATGTTTACTAATTTTTACGATAAAGACTTCTTGTATAAATTAAATAGCGAAACTAAAAAAGGTTCTAAAACAATTCAGCAAATCGAATTGACTCCACTTGATAAAACAAAATTGTTCTTTAAGGTTTTGGTAGATATAGATAAATCTTCTAAGAATATTGTATCTACAAAAGTATTTGAGAAAAATGGTAACCGTTATACCTACACAGTGAACAATCTGAAAGTTAATTTACCGCTTGCAGAAATACTATTTGTGTTTAACGTGAATTCAACTCCAGGCGTTGAGGTGGTTGATTTGAGATAATTTTTTGTTTATAATAATCAAATTAAAACTTTCCAAGGTTCACTCACCCCATCTGTAGGAATCATTTTGCAGGCCTGCTAAATCAATTACTCTATCAATAACTGTTGCGACTAATTCTTCAATAGTTTCTGGCCGACTGTAGAAAGACGGGGTAGCGGGACATATTATTCCCCCTGCCTGTGTAATTTTCTCCATGTTTTGTAAGTGGATTAAATTATAAGGAGTTTCTCTTACCACACAAATTAATTTTCTTTTTTCTTTCAAAATCACATCGGCCGCTCTTGATATTAAATCGTTTGAAATACCTGAAGCGATGCGGCCAACCGTGCCCATACTGCATGGGACAATAATCATAGTTCCATATTGCCCCGACCCGGATGCAAAAGGAGCCATAAAATCATTCTTATCATGATAAGTGGCTTCATATACATTATAGTCATTTGTACCTAATTCAGTTTGCCAAACTATTTTGGCATTGTCTGTGAAGATAATAGACAGATGCGACCATTGATTCCGCAAGTGGAAAAGTTTGTCCAGCAAAACCTTTGCATAGATAGATCCGCTTGCACCAGTTACAGCAACTACAATTTTTTTCATTTGTATTTTTTAAGGAAATATTTTTTACACTTTTCAAATAAAACTAAAAGAAACACGTTAATAGATTATGAGGGGAAAAACTGCATTTTTATTCATCGCATGTTTCTTTCTTTTCAGCTTTGCCAAAGTTAATACAACAAGCAA
The DNA here is from genome assembly GCA_039918315.1 of Ginsengibacter sp. GTDB lineage: Bacteria > Bacteroidota > Bacteroidia > Chitinophagales > Chitinophagaceae > Ginsengibacter. Next base: position 8,017 of record JBDSHT010000291.1, read on the forward strand.
AGAAAAAATAAATTGGTTAACGATTGAAGAGGTTCAATTAAAAGCGGAGAAAGAATCGAAACCTGTTATAATAGATCTTTATACAAACTGGTGTTACTGGTGTAAGGTGATGGATAAAAAAACGTACAACAATTCAAAAGTAATTGAATACGTAAACAAACATTTTTATGCCGTTAAACTAAATGCCGAAACGAAGGAAAAGCTAAACTGGAATAAAAAAGAATATTTATATACTCAATCAAACAAAGTGAACGAGTTTTCCGTATATATTACTGATGGTCAATTAAGTTTTCCCACCACGGTTATTTTTCCGGATATTAAGAAGGTGCCGGCTGCAATTCCGGGGTTTTTAGAACCAAAAGATATGGAGGCTGTATTGAAATATTTTGGAGAAGGAAAATATAAGACTCAGAATTTTGAAGAGTTTTCTAAACAATTTAAAAACGAATGGTAAAAACATTTAAAAATATAAAGGGACATTTTATAAAAAGTTCCAAACTCGGTTTTTCATAGGATATTGGATTATAATAGGGGTGGATCTCTATCCGGCCCCTTTTTTTTCTTTATTCTTTTGAACAGATGCAACGTTTTGCATTTATTCTTGGTCTTGGTGAGTAATATGATTTGAATAATAAATTTAAAAATTAATAAGCACTGGCTTTAAAAATATAAAGGAACATTTTATAAAAAGTTCCAAACTCGGTTTTTCATAGGATATTGGATTATAATAGGGGTGGATTTCAATCCGGCCCCTTTTTTTTGCTTCGCTTTTATCCAATTAGAATTTTTTAACGCCAATAAACCTATCAACAGAATTACAGTTTTTTATTATAAGCAACCTTTCTTATCCTGTCTTCGACTTATAAGTAGATTTCAGTATTAAGATTTAATGGTTAAGATTTTTGATTTACCGGGCATCTTTCAAGATGCCCGGTTTTGTTTAATAAAAAAAGTTCATTGAAATTTTTTCAATGAACTTTAAAGAATTCAATTCTGAAGGAAGTGCAAGACCTTTTCCGGTCTCAAACCAGTTTTTATAATTTATTCACCCTGCTGTCCCATGCCACCATTATCGGCCATATCGGGAATGTCATCAGCTTTATATTCTCCTTTGTCTAATTTCTTTTTGGTAGCATCAAACGCCTGCAACGTTAGTTCTGTGTCTTCGTCGGTGTGCGCGGCAGTCGGTATTAATCTAAAGATAATCTGGCCTTTTGGTATCACCGGAAAAACGACAACGGAACAAAATATGTGGTAATTCTCTCTGATGTCCATAACCATTCCTGTTGCCTCCGGTAAACCGCCTTTCATGTAAACAGGTGTCACAGGGCTATTTGTTTTCCCTATGTCAAAGCCACGCTCACTCAAACCATTTTGCAACTTATTTACATTATGCCATAAATTGGATCTTAACTCAGGCATTGTTTTAAGCATCTCCATTCTTTTCATCATTCCCTCTACCACAATCATCGGAAGACTTTTTGCGAAAATTTGCGAACGAACATTATACCGTAAATAATTTATTATTGACCTTTTGCCAGATATGAATGCTCCAATACTTCCCATGCTTTTTACAAAAGTGCTAAAGTATAAATCAACTTTGTCCTGGCAACCTTGTTCTTCATCTGCGCCAGCACCTGTTGCGCCAAGTGCTCCAAAACCATGAGCATCATCAATCAAAATTCTAAATTCGTATTTTTCTTTTAATGCAACTATCTCTTTTATTTTACCCTGGGTTCCGCTCATGCCAAACACACCTTCTGTAATTAAAAGAATTCCGCCCCCATTTTTTTCTGCCATTTTTTTGGCGCGGACAAGTTGTTTTTCACAATCTTCAACATCATTGTGTTTGTATTTGTAACTATAACCCATGTGTAACCTTACGCCATCTACAAGGCACGCATGCGCCTCTCCGTCGTAAACAATCACATCCCTTCTGTTTACCAACGCATCAATACAACTCATTACACCCTGGTATCCAAAATTGAGGAGCATCGCATCTTCCCGGCTAACAAATTGTGCTAAAACTACTTCCAATTCTTCATGCAATGCAGTGTTTCCACTCATCATCCTTGAACCCATTGGATTTCCCATTCCATATTTTTCCGCCGCTATTGTATCAACTTTCCGTGTTTCAGGATGGTTAACCAATCCTAAATAATTATTAAGGCTCCATACAATTTTTTCTTTGCCTCTAAACATCATTCTGCTACCCAATTCTCCTTCTAATTTAGGAAAGGCAAAATATCCATGTGCCCTTTCCAAATGCTGGCCTAATGGGCCATGATCTTTCTCCATCTTTTCAAATAGGTCTGTCATTAATTATTTTTTTTTCTGTTATTAATGTCGGCAAAAGTACGGCATACAAGCTAAATTTTTAAAAACAAAATATTCGCCAGCCTTCTTATCGTAATTGTTTTGCTAAGATAATCTCACTGTGTTTCTGTTTTTTTACCCAACGAAATTTTATAAAAAAAGCGGCGAATAAAATTCTGCCGCTTTTCGAAATATTTTAATTATTTGGTTTCTGCTTCCGCAAAATATTTGTGGAAATAAGGAATGGTTTCAATGCCTTTATAAAAATTAAAGATGCCATATTTTTCATTCGGCGAATGTAGATTATCGCTATCAAGTCCGAAGCCCATAAAAACAATCTTTACTCCTAATTCCCTCTCAAGGATTGAACATATCGGAATACTTCCTCCGCCACGAACGGGTACCGGGGTTTTATTAAAAGTAGTCTCGATGGCTTTTGAAGCGGCTTTATAACCTTTGCTGTCAATAGGAGTTAAATAAGGCTCTCCGCCATGGTGTTCAAAAGCTGATACCGTAACAGACGCAGGTGCGATGGACGTGAAATAGTCTAACAGTTTTTTTGTAATTATTTCTGATGATTGATTAGGAACCAATCTTGCAGATATCTTAGCAGTGGCCTTTGAGGGCAAAACTGTTTTTGCTCCTTCACCGGTATAGCCACCCCAGATTCCATTCACTTCCAGCGTAGGGCGAACTCCTGTGCGTTCGTTAGTTGTAAATCCTTTTTCGCCCCACAATTCATTTACACCCACTTCCTTCTTGTACTCATTTTCATCGTAAGGTGCATTGCCCATTAGTTTTCTTTCCTCAGTTGTAGGCACTATTACATCATCATAAAATCCAGGGATAGTGATGTGGTTATTTTCATCGTGACAACTCGCGATCATTTTAGAAAGAATGGTTATAGGATTCGCTACAGCGCCACCATAAGTTCCGCTATGCAAATCATGATCGGCACCCGTAACTTCTACTTCGATGTAGGACAAACCTCTTACACCAACATCTAACGAAGGGTTCTCCATGCTTAACATGGAACTGTCACTAATTAAAATTATATCTGCCTTTAAAAGTTCCTTGTTTTCTTGTACAAATTTTCCCAAATTAGGAGATCCTACTTCTTCTTCACCTTCAATTAAAAACTTGATATTGGTGCTCATGGTGTTTGTATTTACCATGGTTTCAAATGCCTTTACGTGCATATAAAACTGACCTTTATCATCCGCAGATCCGCGTGCATAAACTTTACCATCTTTAATTACCGGATCAAATGGGCCGCTTTTCCATAACTCAAGTGGCTCTGCGGGTTGCACATCATAATGTCCGTAAACCAGCACGGTCGGAAAATTTTTATCTATTATTTTTTCTCCATACACCACAGGGAATCCCTCTGTCTGCATTATCTCTGCCTTGTCAGCTCCGGCTTCTAATATTCTTTTTTTTACTGCTTCGGCGCATTTTACCATGTCAGCTTTATGCTCACTTTTTGCGCTCACTGATGGTATCCTAAGTAACTCCATCATTTCGTTTAAGAACCGTTCTTTATTTTTTTCCTGGTATTCTTTCCATGATTCCATATTGAATATTTCTATTTATTTTGATAATTGTAATTGAACGAATATAGAACTTTTGAATAAAAATAATTATGCAAATAACTTTAACGTATTTCGTAAATTATGTGCATAAATTTTTGGGTTTCAATGTAAGTATCCTTTACATTTGCATCAGATTGCTTTTCAATACATCAGCCTTTGTTTTAGTTGTATCATTTTATTAGGATGCCTCTATTACAAAGGCTGAGTCTATTTTAGAAGGATGGTAATTTTAGAAGTTCAGACGCATACAGCCTAAGCCCACACAGACGTTCGGTGTTTAGCGTTGTCCGGTTTTACTGGCAAATAATTTTATTTTTTTCGCGATGCGATAATAATATTCCTTATTAAATAATTGAGAATCATGCATGGCTTTGTACGTTAAGAAAATACCAATAGGGGTAAGTACGATGACGGGAAGCCACATACCAAAAAGTGGTGATAGAATATTATCTTTTGTAAATTTTTCACCAAAAATATTAAGAAGATAAAACAAAAGAAAAAAGACCAGACCTACTACCAACGGCATACCCAACCCACCTTTTCGGATAATGGAACCAAGCGGCGCACCGATAAAAAATAATACCAAACAAGCCACAGATAGTGATAATTTTTTGTGCCATTCGACTTTGTATTGTATCATCTCTGCCTTCCGCATTTTTGTTTCACTGGCGGCCATTTCTGTTACATTTCTAATGCTGCTTATCGTGTTTATTGCTTGCGAATTAATTTCAGTTTTTAAACTATCGGGAATAATATCATCGAAAGATTTTACTTTCTTATCCGTTAATTTCTCTCCCGCAGAGGCAATTTGGGTTTTAGTAAAAACCGAATCTTTTGCTCTTGAATATTGCACATAAGCTTTCAAATCTTTCTGAGTATTTCTTGCTAAAGAATCTGGAATTTTCTTCAGAGAGTCGAGATCTGTGTTTAATTGTCGCATTGTTTTCATTCGAATATTATTCATGAAAAGGCTGTCAGATGTTTTCTGAAGATTCAATTGACTGAGGTCAAAAAGTTTATTATATTCTTTGAAACGCAGAATAATAAATTCATTTTGCGAACTGTTATAATTCCCCTTTTCTTCGTACCGATTTCCATCGGTAAGTTTGAATTCAAGAAATTGCTTGTCTGCACTCATCGTCATTTTTCCTTTTTCAGAAAGAATTGTATTATCCTGAATTCCGTTTGATTGTTCATAAATTAAAACGTTTTGCAGCGTGCTTTTGTCTGCTTCTTTTTTTCCTACCTTGATAGAGAAGCCCTGGAATCCATCATAAAAAACTCCATCTTTTAAATCGAACGCAGGGCTCTTTTGATAAATATCATGATAGATAACTGCAAATTTTAAATTGGCTACCGGCGCAATATAATTCGCAAAGAAAAATGCCACTCCAGAAAATAAAATGGACATAAAAAACAACGGTCTCATAAATCGCAACAAAGAAATTCCTGAAGATTTGATGGCGACCAATTCAAAACTTTCTCCCAATGTGCCGAAAGTCATGATGGATGAAATGAGAATAGAAATGGGCATCGCAAGTGTTACCAATGTAGCGCTTGCGTAAATCAGAAACTCTGTCAACGTCAATAAATCAAGTCCTTTTCCAACAAGGTCATCGATATATTTCCACAAGATTTGCATCATAAACACAAAGAGTGTAATGAAAAATGTGGCAATGAAAGGCCAGAAGAAAGCTTTTAAAATAAGTTTATCAAGTTTCTTAAACATGCAAAAATTTCCGCGTGAGAGATAAGTTCTTTTGGTGTAAATTTCGATCTATGAATGACGCAAAAATACATCTTTCAATACAGGAATCAGAACTTGTAAATAATAAGGAATGGTTATTTTATAAAAAAAATATTATTGATAAAGTTTACAACTTGTTGGGAGGTTTGAATGATCAATACCGCAATATTGTAGAAAATGAAAAACAAAATTTGCCGCTTCATTTTATTAATTCAGGAGGCAAAATATCCAGAGGTGAAAATTATAAAGGCCTTCCATTTTTGATTTTGGATTATCCTGCCATATTCAATAAGGAAAATATTTTTGCCGTGAGAACTATGTTTTGGTGGGGCAATTTCTTCAGCATCTCATTGCACTTGTCCGGCAAAAGCGTTCCTGAAAAAGAACAACTTCCAAAATGGATTTCATTTTTGGGACAATATAATTTTATGATTTGTGTAAACGAAAATCAATGGGAACACGATTTTGAGCCGGGAAATTATATCGCAATCAAAGAAATAAATCGGGCGGAATTAGAGAAAGTTGCAACAAATAATTTTTTTAAAGTAGCAAAGAAAATAGAACTGAACAGGTGGAATGAAGTGCCCGAATTTTTAAAAAACTCTTTTGCTGAAATCGTTCATTTCCTGAAATTTAATTACCACCCAGACGGTGAAAAAGGTCTTTAACCTGCGTTTCCCAAAGTTGGCTCTGGTCTTTAATATCTTTCTTTTCAGCGAAATCGTGTATTACTAAAATGGTTTGATTGGTAACTTCTGATTTCTCAATATGGAATTCAAAATACTCCTCCTTCGGAGAACCTTGCCAATGAAAACGAATAAATTTGTTTTCCTCTTTGTCTATTACATTGGCACTCTCCATAGAGCCTGACCATGAGAAATTGAATTCTCCATTGCTATCATCTACTTTATCTGCAAACCATTCCTGCAAACCTGAAGACGTAGAAAGGAATTCGTATAATATCGCTGGCGAACATCTCACCGGGTACTCAACTGTATATTTTATTTTCTTACTCATCTTAAAAATTAAAACTTTTCTCTTTATGTGCAATAATAGAAAATAAATCAACCAACCAATCCAAAAAAAACTTTTTTTTAAATATTTCTTTTAAAAGTCCAGATTTTCACTTATGAATATGGCTTTTTTGACGAAAGGAAATTAACATTTTTTTTGGAAACATACTAATATGGTCATACATTACGTTTGCTATACAATATAAATAATACCAAAACAAAAAACCTTCTGATTACCTCAAAAAATTACTTCGATTATGAGTATGCGTCAACTCAGGATTTCTAAATCTATCACCAACCGTGAAAGCGAAAGTTTAGAAAAGTATTTGCAAGAAATTGGAAAGGTAGATTTAATAACGCCGGAAGAAGAGGTGAAACTCGCCGTACTTATTAAACAAGGAGACCAGGCCGCACTGGACAAACTCACCAAAGCAAATCTACGTTTCGTAGTGTCTGTTGCCAAACAATATCAGAATCAAGGGCTAACGTTGCCAGATCTCATTAATGAAGGAAACCTTGGTCTTATAAAGGCTGCTCAACGTTTTGATGAAACGCGAGGATTTAAATTTATTTCTTATGGTGTTTGGTGGATTCGCCAAAGTATCATGCAGGCGTTGGCAGAACAATCAAGAATTGTACGACTTCCTTTAAATAAAGTAGGACTTACCAATCGTATTAGTCGCGCTTATCAACATCTCGAACAGGAATTTGAACGTGCCCCTTCAGTGGAGGAGGTAGCCACTTACCTGGATGTGGAAGTAGAAGAAGTGTTCGCTACAATGAACCTTTCGTCCCGGCATGTAAGCATGGATTCGCCATTAAGTGATGGTGAAGAAAATACATTGATGGATGTAATGGTTAATGACAACGCCGAAAGTGCTGATCAACAAATTATGTTTAGCGATTCATTGCGACTGGAGATAGATCGTTCATTGAGTGTTCTTACTCCAAGGCAAAAAGAAGTGATCTGCTTTTTCTATGGTATTGGAGTAAGTGAAGCGATTAGCCTTGAAGATATTGGCCGTAAATATTCTCTTACCAGAGAAAGAGTTCGCCAAATAAAAGATAAAGCACTTACCAAATTACGTACCGTTTCCAGGTGTAATTTATTAAAAGAATATATGGGTGTATAATTAGCCAATTAACAGATAATTTTGCCGGCACATGGAAAATTATTTTAAGATTGGAAAACTGGCTGCGACCCACGGATTGCAGGGTCGCTTTATACTCGAGCATTCGCTCGGAAAAAAAACTTCTTTAAAAGGATTGCAAACCATTTTTATTGAAGAAGTAAAAAATTCTTTTCTCCCTTATTTTGTAGAGTCAACGGAAATTAAAAATGATAAGGAGACCTTCATTTCCCTCGAAGGCATATCCTCAAAGGAATCTGCACGTTCCCTGGTAAAAAAAGAAATCTGGATTAGTGAAGCCGATTTTAAAAAATTTGCTGCCGGTGCCGCACCCATATCTTTATTGGGTTTCATCGTTGTTGATGCAGGTGAAGAAATCGGTGAAATTATCGAAGTCATTGAACAGCCTCACCAGGTATTATGTAAAATTATGCTTGGCGATAAGGAAGCATTGATTCCAGTGCACGAAGATTCTTTAGAAAAGATGGATAAAAAAAATAGAAGACTTTATGTGAAAATTCCGGATGGGCTTTTGGATATTTATCGGGATGCCTGATAAAAGGAATTTGTATTTTTACCTTCCG
>JBDSHT010000292.1:0-2611 GCA_039918315.1 Ginsengibacter sp.
CTTTCAGAAAAAGGAATCAACAATGAATTTTATCATGGAGGAATGGAACAGCAGGAAAGAGATAGCGCATTATGCAAATTTAGAAATGGAACCACCAATGTTTTAGTGACTACGGATTTAGCGTCGCGTGGGCTGGACATTCCAAACATTCGTTACATTATTCATTACCATTTGCCACTTACTGAAGATGCATTTATTCATAGAAATGGACGGACTGCGCGAATGGATGCAAGTGGAACGGCAATATTAATTATTGGCCCTGAAGAAGAAGTCCCAAAATACATTGTAGAGGAGTTAGAGCAAATCACACTTCCTGAGACGGATGTAATTCCTGAAAAACCAAAGTGGTCAACATTGTTTATAGCTGCTGGCAAGAAAGACAAAATCAACAAGATAGATATCGTTGGATTTTTATCCAATAAAGGAGAATTGAAAAAGGAAGATATTGGATTGATAGAAGTGAAAGATTTTTTCTCATTCGTCGCCATCCGAAAGGTGAAAATGAATAATGTTCTTCATTTGATCAAAAATGAAAAAATTAAAAACAAGAAAGTGAAAATGGAAATTGCGAAATAATGCAGAAAGTCTTTTAAGGATAATTTGTTTTATCTGCCTATCTCAATTAGCACAGTCTATTTTTTTAAAAGGCTGTGCATTCAAAAACTTTAAAGAGAAAATATTTTTAAACCGTGCGGTATCGCCTTTCATTTCAATGTCGCCGAAACCTTCAATTAACTTATTTCCTTTCATTTTAAAAACCACCTGCCTCACGGATTTTATTCCTTCGGATAAAAATATGTAATCAGCAACGATCAAACTATCTATCACTTTACCGTTGATGGAACCTTTATTACTATCTTTTTCAAAACGAATGTAAGTCAGGCTGCCAGTGACTTGTGAACCATTTATTGAAAGCTGCAATTTTGCAGTATCCTTTTTCAGTAATGAAAAATAACAACCACTTGCATTCGGACTAATTTTTTCAGTTTCAATAATTACTTTGGGCGAATCGGTTACCGAAATCGGAGCAACCTTATCACCACTATTTGAATTACAAGCCACTAAAAATAAAACGGGTATTAAAAAATATTTCTTCATTGATGAAAAATTAATCCAGTTTAAAAGTTTGCCTCATCGCTTTCAACATGCCAGGTGTTGACCATTGGCCGGGAACAATCATTCGACGAACGGTATAAAGTGGCTTAGTCGAGTCTCTTTTTGTCGATAAAATAAATGCCATTTTAAAACCAGCTTTTTCCAATTCAGGAATGGCGGCTTGATTCCAAAGCCCAAATGGATAAGCAAAATAGTTAGCGGTTTTACCGGAAATATCTTCAATGGTTTTGCGTGGTTTTACAAATTGCTTTTCCCAATCATCACCCTGGTATTTAGTAACCATGCTGTGATCCCAGGTATGAGACTCCACTGCATGACCACTATCAGCCAATTGCTTAATTTGTTCCTTGTTCATATAACGGGGACGGTTAATCGAAATTGTCATCAAAAAATACACACCTCTAAAACCATACTTTTCCATCTCTTTAGCACCAATAGTAAATTGCTCAAGGTCTGTATCGTCAAAAGTTAACATAACGGGCTTCGCTGGTAAAGCATCTCCGAAAGCCAAATAATTATACAATTGACCAGGCAACACAGTTTCGTAACCACTATCCTTAAGTGCTTTCATTTGTGAAGCAAATTGAGAAGGAGAAACGGAATAACTTTTAAATGTTTCACTCTGTCCGGGCTTGGGCTCTCTAATGTGGTGATAGCAAAGAACAGGCACTTGCTTTCTCGCCAGAATTGTAGCAGCATCTGCGGGTGTGCGTTCTTTTGTAGATTTCGCTGAGTCCATTTTTTGAACTTCAGCCTTTTCTTCAGTTTTCTCTTTGGTTCCAGAAGGTGAAGAACATGAAGCTAAAATGCAGCAGGCAGCCGTTAAAAGAAAAAAATATTTTTTCATTTTTTATAAGGATTGTAATAATTATTGGTATTGAATATAGATGGGTTTCGGAACAAACTTTAATAACTCTTCCGGCTTGTAAAGCTGATCAACACCGGTTTTGGTGTCGTTCTTATAAAATAATTTAAACCCTGTAAAGTTTACAGGTTCCCTATAGATATACCTGAGGTAGGTAGATCGCTTTAAAATCTTATCACCCCATCCGTCCATATCCATTACGACCTGCACTTCGGGTACTGTTTTTATTTGTTTATAATTTGTAACCATCCCTTGTGTGAATCGATGCACTACCAAAATTTTGGGAGGAAGGTTATTTTTTCTTACCAGTTCAGCGAGATAATCAATCGCAACGTTGATGTCAGCCGCGTCAAAAGTTCCGATTTTTTTACCGGGAGCATGGCCTCCTTTCATTGAAAATTCCGGATCTATTCCGAAATGAACTTGCGGCATTAAAAGATATTTCTCCAATGGCGCCACTTCGGCACCAACAGAACTATGGCCAACTTGCACATCTAAAAAAACAAGAGCATCTATTTCTTTAGCCCAATTGATAATAGAATCTATTTGATGGTCCGGCATTCTCATTCGATGTTTGCCATCTTTGCCCGGTGCTCCTTGCGCGGTAACAGCCACATAATGAAGTGCGGG
>JBDSHT010000293.1:0-13752 GCA_039918315.1 Ginsengibacter sp.
CCTATACGTTTACAATAACAGTTGGCCATTAATCGATTGATTGTATCAATGATCCGATAACCGACACACAGTTAATCCTAATAAGAATACATCATGAAAACCAAATTTACCCTGCTTATCCTGGCATTTATCTGTCATTTTACCTCCTCCGCCTCGCCTGATTTTGCCGAACTGAGATCCAATCTTTATATCGTTTCTCCGACTGCTGATCCTGTTCTGATGGATGGCGCCCTTACCCAATACGACAGCCAATTTTCTAATGATATGGACGGATTAGATGCCAGAAAGATGAGTAATTTCTCAGAAAATTGGGGAATGCTTAGAGGTGCAACCACGTACGTGATTGAGAGAAGAAAAACAATTGGCGAAACCGATTCAATTTTCTTCAGAATGTGGAATATGCGTATTATAAACTATCGAATAGAATTAATAACTGCTAACCTCAATCAACCCGGCCTTACCGGTGTTATAGAAGACAATTATCTGCATACTCAAAGTCCCGTAAATCTTAATGGCACCACTTTCTTCGACTTTTCTGTAACGGCTGATGCTGCGTCAAAAGCAAGTAACCGTTTCCGTGTTATTTTCAGCAGACTTCAGGCAAGTACCAGCATTTTGCCACTGTCTATTACATCTGCAAAAGCTGTCAGGAACAATAAAGCAGTTAATGTTGATTGGAAAACTGTAAACGAAGTAAATGTAAAAGAGTACGAGGTAGAAAGGTCAGCAGACGGGATACACTTCTCAAAATTAGCTACTGTAAACGCGAATAACCAATCTACTAATATTTATACCTGTTTCGATGCGTCACCGCTTTTCAGTAATAATTATTATCGCATTCATAGCATAAGCATCGGGGAAAAATCGCAATATTCTGAAGTATTGAAAGTAAATGCATCCAGCAGTTTGGCCAACCTTACTGTGTATCCTAACCCTTCAATTAATAATCAACTTAATCTCCAATTTAATAACCAGGAGGAAGGCAGTTATGAAGTGAGGTTAATAAACTCTTTCGGACAAAGTTTCCTCAACAAAAAAATCAATCATAAAGGAGGTAGCAATGTAGAGAATATTATGCCTTCTCAAAATATTCCAAAAGGTATTTACCGTCTTGATATCATTTATCCGGAAGGCAAGCGCCAGGTGATCTCTGTAGTTTTTTAGGTTTTTTCATGACTGTAGGGGAATTCATAAAGTTTACTTCTTTGTGGGTTCCCCTTTTTTATTCAATAAATAATAAATGAAGAAACAGGGCGTTCCTATAATGAGTATTTTTTCGACGTAGTATTTTGATTTGTACCCATATAGATCTGATGTTTTTACCTTCTTTTTTTGAACAAAGAACGGGCAAGAGATTCTTTTCGTAAATATAAAAATGATTGCCGACAGCCATTTTTTTTGCGCAGGATGGTGTCTAAAAAAAATAGGAAAAGAAAGGAAATTGTTTGAAAAAAATATTGATAGTTCTGACAAAAAAAAATATTCAATCTTTTATTAAATACCGTTCGAAAATAAGAAATGCGATTTTTTTTATAGTACCTTAGCATTGAATTTATGCCTTTTATGAAACAACTTACTAACTATCTTTTAGCTTTTTTAATAGTAACAATAGTTTTTCTTGTAATTCCTGCTTCCGGTTTTGCACAGGTTATCGATCCTAGTTGTGATCCCTTAGATCCAAAGTGCCCCATTGATGGTGGATTAACAGCGCTTCTTGCGATTGGCGTTGGATATGGAATTAAAAAAGTTCGCGATTCGCGCAAGGCATAATCCTTTACCATTATTTGACTCCACTTAGACATTCATTTTTTGTTCTGCCATTGAAATTTAATTTGTAAATTTTACAACCTGTTTCTTCATTTAAATCGGTTAAATTGCAGACCAATTGCATTTATTTAAAAATAAATACAGGACCTCAAACCGTTTATGTCAAAAACTTCAAAGAAAAATATTTCTGTTTTCCTTTTCCCCCATTTATTAAAACGAGCTTTTTTGGGCAACGCATTTCCATTTCGGCTTAAATCGAACGGTTCCACAAAATTGTACACTGTAGTCTTTATAGTGTTTTCTTTCTTGATGACATCATGCTCTTCAACAAAACAAACTATCTATTTTAAGGACATTCCGAGAGATACTTTGTTGACTAATTTAATTGCTAAAAATACCGAACCCGTTATTCAAAGTGGCGACCTTCTCAGTATTACAGTAAGTAGCCTCAGCCCTGAAAACACAGCTATCTACAATGCTCCACAGAATTCAATTGGAGCGCAAAGTGGCTTTCTTGTTGAAGACAATGGCAATATCGCGTTTGTAAAATTAGGTACCATTCAAGTAGCCGGCCTTAGCAAAAAAGACCTGAAAATAAAATTAGAAAAAGAGCTTTTGCCTTATCTGGCTCAACCCATAGTGGCTGTTGGTATTTTAAACCGGCACGTGACTTTGATGGGTGCGGTTTCACCGCAGGTTTTACCCTTGACAGGAGATCACATGACAATTTTAGATGCGCTGGCCTCAAGTGGTGACATTGGTGAAAAGGGCAAGAAAGAAAATATTTTAGTGATCAGGGAAAAAGAAAATGGAAAAGAATTTAAGAGACTCAACCTGACGGATAAATCAATATTTTATTCCCCTTATTTTTACCTTCATCCAAACGATGTGATTTATGTGGAACCTGTAAAAGAGAAAAATAATAAAGTGCCTCAAATACTTTCTTACATAACAGCCGGTATATCATTCCTTATTTTAATAATCGACAGAATCATAAAATAATTTTCCAGGATGGATGAAGAACAATTTTTTAAGGAAAGAGCCGATAACAATATCTTCAAACAGGTAATTTATAAATACCTTCCTTTTTGGCCATTGTTCGTTATCACCGTTTCTATTTCCATGTTCATTGCCTTCATCAACCTGCGGTCCCAGATTCCTATCTATGTGGCGTCAGCAAAGGTTTTGCTCAAAGATCCCAATAAAGGGGGAGGTGATTCAAAAGTATTGGAAGCCCTGAATATTTTTAGTGAAAAAAAAATAGTGGATAATGAAATCGTAGTATTGCGTTCTTCTGATGTAATGACTGAAGTAGTAAAGGCCCTTGACCTTTATGCCCAGGTATTTAATAAGGGCAATGTGCGGACGGAAGAATTATATAAAGAAAATGCACCGTTATCTTTTATTGCTCCTAATAAGTCAAACTTCAATTTGTGGGGAACTTATTTTTTTACAATTGATTGGAAAACGAAGGTAGTGGAGATCGCCAACCAAAAGGTTTGGTTCAATGATTCTGTTACCATTGGCGGCCAGACCATGTTATTAAAAATAAATGAAAAATACAATCAGAACGTGACGGGTAAAAATTACTTTGTTCAATTTGCATCGCCGGGCGGAGCTGCAGGCGGACTTGTTGGTGGTTTAAAGATTTCGCCGTATTCGTTTTCATCGACTATTTTAAATGTCACCATGCAGATACCGGTGCAGGAAAAAGGACGCGACATTCTGAATAAATTGTTTGAAGTGTACAATGTAGATGCAGTATTGGATAAAAACCAAATGGCTGATAAAACGATAAATTTTATTGAAGAAAGGCTCGCGCTGGTTACCGCCGGGCTTGATAGCGTAGAGCATAACATTGCCAATTACCAGATACGAACTAATGTGGTGGATCTTGGAGCACAGGCTAGCGCTTATTTTGGAAAAGTATCCACACTAGATCAGCAGAACAGTCAATATGATTTGCAATTAGATGCTTTGCAGAATGTGAATGCTTATGTAAAAAGTAAAGGAAAAACTACCGGTACAGTTCCTTCCTTAATGTTAATAAATGATGCTACACTAAGTTCCCTTCTCGATCGGTTGTATGCTGCGGAAACAGCAGCCACAAAACTTCACACTGTTACAGGTGAAAAAAATGACGCGGCAATTCTCGCTGATGCAGAAGTTATAAAAATCAAGTCTGACCTTTCGGAAAATATGGCCAATATCAGGAAGAACCTGGTTGCTGCGAAAAAACAAATAAACGAACAGATTGCTGAAAACAATGCGCTGCTAAAACAGATTCCTGAAAAGGAAAGAGGATTTTTAGATATTAGCCGGCAACAAGCAATTAAGAATAATATTTACACGTTTCTGTTGCAAAAAAGAGAGGAGACTGCTATTTCATCAGCTTCTACCACACCCGATTTAAAAGTAGTAGAAGCTCCCACATCTTACGGCCCTATTTCCCCGATAGGTAAAACATTTTACCTGACCGGTTTAGTAATAGGCTTGCTGGCAGGGGCTTTCATTGTTCTCTTAAAAGAAGTCTTCAGCAGGAAGGTCCTATTCCGTACAGAGATTGAAGACAAGGTAAAGCTTCCGGTCTTAGGCGAGTTGGTCCAGGTGCCAGGTAAAGATCCCATTGTAATTCTTGATGGGAAAAGAACGGTTATTGCAGAACAGTTTAGGGCGATCAGGACCAACCTTGCATTCATGGGATTGAATGACGAAAAGCGAAAAGTGCTGATGATCACGTCCAGCGTTTCAGGAGAGGGGAAAAGTTTTGTTGCTATCAACATGGCCATCAGTTTTACCCTTACCGGCAAGAAGGTGGCTTTAATGGAAATGGATCTTAGAAAACCCAAACTTAGTAAAATACTAAAAGTAAAAAAGACCCCCGGTATTTCGAGTTACCTGGTTGATAAAGCATCTATTGATGAAATTATGAAACCTACTGATATCCCTGGTTTGTTTATTATTTCGGCCGGCCCTATTCCTCCTAACCCAACAGAATTAATTTCGGGTGAAAAGTTTACCGAGTTGATGACTGAATTGAAATCAAGATTTGATTATGTGATTATTGATACGGCGCCAGTTTCCCCGGTTACTGATGCTCAATTGTTACAGGATCATGCCGATATTTCCTTGTTTGTTATAAGGCATGGAGTTACCCCAAGGGTATTCCTCACGATGATAGAGGCATTGCATCAGCAGAAAAAATTTACAAACATGGCGCTTGTGTTTAATGGTATCAAACCACGTGGATTCCAGTTTTATGGATATGGTTTTGGTGGATATGGTAACGGCTACGGTTATGGTTATGGATATGGTTATGGATATGGTGGCGAGTATGGCGGAGGTTATTATGTTGAAGAAAGAAAAAAAATATCTTACCGGATTAAGAAATTTTTCCGCAGGAAATAATAAATTTTAGTCTTTATGCATAATGCCTTACTTTCTTCTTAGCATGTGACTGAGGATAGGCGAAGCCGTGCGAGTGAAGAAGCTTTCAGGTATCAGGTATCAGCAGTCAGCTTTGAGCAATCAGCAATCAGATTGGAATCCGCTCATAGCTATTAACTCACTGCTGATAGCTCATAGCTCACATCTTATTTTTTAAAAGTATTACTCCCCTAATGGATTCAACCTTTAACTGGTACGCATTATACACCCGTCCGAGGTGGGAAAAAAAAGTAGCTTCATTGCTTTTGGAAAAAGGGATAGAGCATTACTGCCCCATTAATAAAGTAACACGACAATGGAGCGATCGAAAAAAAGTGGTCCTGGAACCTATTTTTAAAGGTTACGTTTTTGTGAAGTTGGAAGACTCTAAAAAATGGGAAGTAAAGAACATAAATGGTATTCTCAATTTCGTGTATTGGTTAGGCAAACCTGCAGTCATTCGCGAAGAAGAGATTATTACTATCAGGAAATTTCTGAATGAATTTAGTGATGTAGCCATAGAACAAAAAGGCTTCGTGGTAAACAGTGAAGTACGGGTGAAGCAGGGGGTGTTGATGAATTATAACGGCATCATCGTAGAAGTAATTGGCAGCCGTGCCGTCGTAAAAATAGATAGTATGGATATTCAATTGTCCGCCCATTTTGATAAAAAGAATTTAGAATTGATTTGAAGGCAGAAGTAAGAAGTAAGTAGCAAGTAGCAAGAAGTGAGAAGTGAGCAGTGAGAAGGAAGAATTCCTCGTAGCTAATTGCTGATTGCTCATAGCTCAAAGCTGACTGCTCATACCTCATACCTTCTTCCCTTACACCTCACACCTAACCCCAATGCAAAAAAACTCAAAAATATACATCGCCGGACACCGTGGCCTCATTGGCAGTGCCCTCGTTAGATTGCTCACTAAAGAAGGTTATAACAATTTAGTATTGCGCACATCTTCTGAATTGGATCTTCGTTACCAGGTAGCTACTAAGGAATTTTTTGCAGTAGAAAAACCTGACTACGTTTTTCTTGCAGCCGCAAAAGTGGGTGGCATCTTCGCCAACAAAGAATATCCTGCTTCCTTTATTTATGAAAATCTCTGCATCCAAAATAATGTGATTCATAATTCTTATGTGCAGGGCGTTAAAAAATTATTGTTCCTTGGCAGCAGTTGCATTTATCCTAAGAATGCGGACCAGCCCATTAAAGAAGAATATTTTTTAGGAGGCTATTTAGAACCAACAAATGATGCGTATGCTGTAGCAAAAATAGCAGGCATCAAAATGTGTCAGAGTTATCACAAACAATATGGATGCAATTTCATAAGTGCCATGCCTACTAATTTGTATGGCCCTGGCGATAATTACGATCTTAAAAATTCACATGTACTTCCTGCCTTGTTGAGGAAATTTCATGAAGCAAAAGTCAACAACGATCCTGAAGTAATGATCTGGGGTACAGGCAAACCCCGTCGTGAATTTCTGCATTCCGATGATGCAGCCTCAGCCTGTTTGTATTTAATGGATCACTATGATGAACCGGGTATTGTGAATATTGGAACTGGGAAAGATATTGCCATTGGTGAAATGGCCGCAATGATCCAAAAGATTACGGGCTACGAAGGCAAACTGGTTTTTGATACATCAATGCCCGATGGTACTTTTCAAAAACTATTAGACGTTTCTAAATTAACTGCCACGGGTTGGCAACCATCCATCGGATTTGAAGAAGGTGTAAGGTCAACTTATGAAGAGAAGTTTTTAAATCAACTTTAGATCTTCAACCATCAACCATCAACCATCAACCTTGAACCTTCAACAAATAAGTGTGTAGAATATCCGGCATAGTAAATCCTTCTAAATCCATTGATGAATTACAATCAATGGTGAAAGAAATGTGCACGATCCTAAAACATGGCGGCCCGGATGACGAGGGCTTCTTCATCAATAAAAAAAATGCTATGGTGCTCGGCCATCGAAGGCTGGCACTCATTGACCTTAGTGCATGCGGCCATCAGCCGATGTCATATATCAATGACCGATACACGATTTCCTACAATGGAGAAATATATAATTATAAAGAGCTGCGTTCCGAATTGAGGCAATCAGGATTTACATTTTCTACAGCAAGCGACACAGAAGTGATCCTTGCGGCTTTTGCAGCCTGGGGTACCAGGTCCTTTAGCAGGCTGAATGGCATGTTCGCTTTTGCCCTTTGGGATAATATAGAAGAAAAATTATTTCTCGTACGCGACCCATCAGGAATAAAGCCATTGTACGTTGCCCATACAAAAGAAGGACTGGCATTTTCTTCTGAGATGAAAGGTTTCAGGCCGCTCAAATATTTGCAGGAAGAACACGAAAACTGGAAAATATTTATGATGGCTTACGGCCACCTGCCCGAACCTGTAACGACGCTTAAAAAAGTGGTTCCTTTAAAAAAGGGTATGTATGCCTGTTATACTCCATCAACAAATAAGTTCGTTGAAACACAATATGTTCAAAATAATTTTGAAGAAATACAGGGCAACAGGGCGCAGGCCATTGAACAACTAAAAGCGGGCATGTCGCAGGCTGTAAACAGGCACCTCATTTCCGATGCACCCATAGGAGTATTTCTAAGTGGCGGCCTCGATTCCAGTGTGCTTACTTTGTTAGCGCATGAAGTACATCCTTCTCATGTAAGCACATTGTCTCTATATTTTAGTGATGAAGATTATTCTGAAAAAAAATACCAGGATCTGGTGATCAGCAAACTGAATTGCAGCTATAAACAAGAGCTTTTGGAAGAAGAAGAATTTCACGCAAATCTACCTTCCATTGTGCAGGCTATGGATATGCCTAGCTGCGATGGAATAAATACCTGGTTCATTAGCCGCTTTGCTAAATCACAAGGTTTGAAAGCAGTGCTATCAGGCATTGGGGGTGATGAATACCTCGGTGGTTATCCTTCTTTTTCGCGAATGAAAAAAGTAAGACTATTGGAAAATATACCGGCAAAATTATTATCCGCCGGAAAGTACTCTGCATTAAAGAGTCTTAAAAGATTAGGCTACCTCAGCCTCGGAGGTGTGGCGGGAAAATATCTTTTTCTTCGCGGCCAGTTCATACCTTTTGAAATAGCTGACCGGCTGAATGTGAGTGAAGAATACGTTTGGAAAGTTTTAAAGGAGAATGCCGGCACAACCATCGATAATCTATCCAATGGGAACCAGGCTAGTTTTATAGAAGTCAATTATTATATGCAAAACCAACTCTTGCGTGATGTGGATGTAATGAGTATGGCACACGGCATTGAAATACGTGTTCCCTTTCTTGATAAAAATATGCTCAACCTTTTTTACCGTTTAAAGAGTAAGGTAAAATACCCGGGCGAGTGGCCAAAGCAATTGCTCGTTGATGCCTATAAGGACAAACTTCCGGCGCCAATATGGAAAAGAGAAAAGATGGGCTTTGGTTTTCCTTTCCGGCAATGGCTGGCCAATGATGATTATGTAAAAAGCCTCGTACAGCCACAGGAATACAAATCTTTTATTACAGATAATATACACTGGTCGCAATTCTTAACATCCATGCTTATACGCAAATTTGAAGCAGCCTAATAGTATTTTATTATTAACGTTGCGTACCTTTTCCGGAACGGGAGGTATAGAGAAAGTAAGTAAGATTGTCGGTAAGGTGCTCTTCGATATTTGTAGTGAAACCAATAGCCACTTTGAAGTGAGCTCGATGTATGACGACATTAAAGATGTGGATGAAAAATATTTTCCGGCAGCCATCTTTACCGGTTATGGAATTAAAAAAGGGGAATTCATTTATGATTCCGTTAAAAGAGGTATCGGAAAATCTGTTGTCATTCTCAGCCATGTAAACCTTTTGCCGGCAGGCTATCTCATTAAATTATTATCTCCTTCTACCCAATTAATTTTGTTTGCCCATGGTATAGAAGTCTGGAAAAAGTTTACAGGCTATGAAAAAAAAATGATTTCCAAAGTGGATACGTTTCTTGCCGTAAGTCAGCATACCGCAGAAGTGATCCAACAAAATAATAAGTTGGCTACTTCTAAAGTGAAAGTATTGAATAACTGCCTGGATCCGTATTTACCCGAACCGGTAAAGGGTGGAAAAAATAAGGATCTCTTAAAAAAATATGATCTCTCTGAAGAAGATACGGTCATGCTTACCCTCACACGTCTTGCATTTAAGGAAAGATATAAAGGCTACGATCGCGTGATCCAGGCGCTGGCCGAATTGCAACAGGATTTCCCCCATCTCAAATACCTGATCGTGGGCAAATATGATACTGAAGAAGAGAAGAGGCTCACAGATCTGATTAAAGATTTAAAACTGCAGCACAAGGTGGCCTTCGCCGGTTATGTTGAAGATGAATTACTCGCAGATTATTTTAACCTCGCGGATATTTATATTATGCCTTCTGAAAAAGAAGGCTTTGGAATTGTTTTTATCGAAGCACTTTTTTATGGAAAGAATGTAATCGCAGGCAATAAAGACGGTTCCGTAGATGCGCTGCTGAATGGTGCTCTCGGAAAATTAATTGATCCATCAAGCGACGAAGAAATAAAGCTGGCTATTACATCATTTTTAAATTCAGAAACTCCGGTAGTTCCTGATCGTGAATTGATGATGAAACATTTTAGTTACCCTGCCTACAAGGAAAAGTGGAGGGGGATATTACGGAAGTTGAAAGTTGATTGTTGAAAGTTGAACTCCGAACCCTCAACCTTGAACCTTAAACCTTGAACCTTTAACCTTTAACCTTCAACCTTGAACCTTCAAACCCAATACAATGGCTATCATTTCAAGCTTTGAGGACCTGGAAATTTGGAAGCTGGCACGACAACAGGCGATTGATATTTTTAATATTTATAAAGAGGGAGCCTTTGCAAAAGATTGGGAATTAAGAAACCAGGTTAATGCATCATCAGGATCAGTGATGGACAATATTTCAGAAGGATTTGAGCGTTCCGGAAATAAAGAGTTTTTCAATTTTTTGATTATTTCAAAAGGATCCAATGGAGAAGTCCGGTCTCAGTTGTACAGAGCGTTTGACAAAGGTTACCTGACAATGGAAAAGTTTGAAGAACTAAAATCAAATTGTCTGACAATTAGTAAAAAGATCACCGCTTTCTTAAAATATTTAAAAGAATCCGATCAAAAAGGATTTCGTTATAAATAAAACAAAGAACCTTCAACTTTCAACCTTCAACTTTCAACCTTCAACTTTCAACCTTCAACCTTGAACTTTAAACCTTGAACCCCAAACTTTCAATACCTGTTGAAGAAGAACATTGGGATTTAGTAATTCAGCCGAAAGCTAAATTATTAGACCTGAATTTAAAAGAAGTTTGGCGCTATCGCGATCTCCTTTGGTTGTTTGTAAAACGCGATTTTGTAGCGCAATACAAACAAACAGTGCTGGGACCACTGTGGCATTTTATTCAGCCGATATTTACCACGCTGATGTTCCTGTTTATTTTTGGGAAGATCGCCAACATACCTACAGACGGAATTTCACCGGTAATTTTCTACATGAGTGGCATCACCATCTGGAATTATTTTAGTGCCTGCTTATCCGCCACCAGCAGCACTTTTGTAGCCAATGCAGGAATTTTTGGAAAAGTATATTTTCCCCGTTTGGTAATTCCATTGAGCACTGTGATGAGCAATATGGTGAAGTTTGGAATCCAGTTTTTATTATTGCTCGCCGCCATGATCTATTATGGAGTGGTGACGCACCATTTTCATTTTGGTGTTAGCTGGTTGTTGATCCCGCTTTTGGTTTTAATGATGGCCGCCCTCGGTTTGGGATTGGGCATTATTATCTCTTCGCTCACCACCAAGTACCGCGACTTTAATGTGTTAATTGGTTTTGCTGTTCAATTGCTGATGTATGCCACACCGGTTGCTTATCCGTTGAGTTTCTTAAAAGGAAAATCGTATGCTGCCTGGGTAAAATGGAATCCTTTGTCACCCATCGTGGAATCATTTCGATATGCGCTTTTTGGAGAAGGCACTGTAGATACTGTAGGGCTTCTCTATAGTGGAGCATTTATTTTAATCGCTTTGTTTTTAGGAATGTTATTATTTAGCAAAGTCGAAAGAACTTTTATGGATACGGTGTAGAAAAATGATGAACTATGAGTTATGAATGCGAAATATAATTACGAATGCGAGTAGTATGTCATCCTGAGCTTGTCGAAGGGTGATGTAAGAACGATGATTTATGAATGCTAGCACGATGTCATCCTTAGCCTGTCGAAGGATTGCCTTGCTACCGGGCCCGGCTGGAAACGCTTATAGGTTTTGAATTATCCAACTTATAAATGTTCTTATTTGAAAGAAATAAAATGCGGGTTAATTAATAACTTTAAAAAAAATTACAACATTACTTCAGAAACAGAAAATATTATCTTAAAAATTAAACAGCAGGAGAAATATCTCAGGGACCGCTATTTCATAAAACATTTGGGTCTTTATGGAAGTTATGCCAAAAAGCAGCAAAATATTAAAAGCGATTTAGATTTACTGTACACGACTGTGCCCAATGGGCCGATGACTTTATCACGTCTTAGATCTATAGAAGATTATTTGTCTCAGCTTCTCAAAATAGAAAAAATTGAATTGGTGAGCAACGAGTCATTAAATCCGGTCGTTAAAAGAAACATTGAGCAATATGTCATCTCTATATTCTGAAAAAAATGCTTTATATCTCCTTACTATTTTAGAGGCTATTGAGAAAATAAAAATTTACAGTAACGGATATAACAAAGCTGAACTATTATTTGAAGCTGAAGATCAATTAC
Organism: Ginsengibacter sp.; assembly: GCA_039918315.1. Lineage (GTDB taxonomy): Bacteria > Bacteroidota > Bacteroidia > Chitinophagales > Chitinophagaceae > Ginsengibacter. The sequence goes on from JBDSHT010000293.1 coordinate 12,018, forward strand.
CCTACAATGGGGTCTGCCATCTTCTTTTAGCAATAGGAGAAGAAAGTAAGAAAATAGAATCCAGTTTAAAAGAAACACAGAGCTTTATTTCGTGGGAAGAAATTTCAGCATTACGAAATAGGATTGCTCATGATTATAGAGGGATCGATATAAATATTGTTTTTCAAATTGTAAATTCTGAATTAAGTATTTTACAAGAAGCTTGTGAGAAGCTATTGATGCAATTAAATTTAACAACAGGTGATTTAAAAGATTTATTACAGAACCCTTACTACAAGCACCTGGAAGGACTAAGCAGGAGAATGATTAGTTAATGAGTTACATCTATCACTCATAATTCATCCTTCTTACTTCACCTTTCGACAAGCTCAGGATGACATACTACTTTCGTTCATAATTGTCCTTTTTCTTCTTTCATAATTCATCATTTCTTACTTGAGTTTATAATTTGTCATCAACGACCTTCATATCTAAACTATCTCCCCATCTTTTCTGGGATGTAAAAAAAGAGCAAGTGGATAGTGAACTAAATAAATCTTTTATTATAAAAAGAGTATTAGAATATGGACTTTGGAATGACTGGTTATTGATCAAACAAGAATACGGAATACAAACAATCACCAATGAAACAAAAACTTTCAGAGAATTAGACCCAAAGGCACTCGCATTTATTTCTTCCATTTCTGATGTGCCAAAAGAAAATTTCAGATGCTATACTACGAAACAGTTGACAGGTCAACACTGGAACTTTTAACACAATTACAATCTATTGACTTGTTCAAAGATCTTCGATTGGTAGGAGGCACTTCATTGGCGCTACAAATAGGACATCGTAAATCCATTGATCTTGACTTGTTTGGAAATATTGATGTTGACGTTCTGGAAATAAATAATGCACTCTCCGGGGCGGGAAATGTTACCCAATTAAAAGACAGTAAGAACATCCATATTTATCTGGTGAATGGAATCAAAGTGGATATTGTAAACTACACGTATCCATGGTTACAAGGAATGATTGATGATGAAGGAATTCGATTAGCAAGTTGCGAGGATATCGCAGCAATGAAACTGGCAGCTATTGCCGGACGGGGAACCAAAAAAGATTTCATTGATTTATTTTTTCTATTGAAACACTTGTCACTCAACCGAATGCTCCAACTGTATCAGGAAAAATATAGCGATGGTTCTTTATTCATGGTGCTGAAAAGCCTTATCTATTTCGAAGATGCTGATTTGGATTTGATGCCGGATATGCTCATTCCGTTGGAATGGAAAGTTGTAAAAGAAGTGGTTATTGCCGCACACAAAGAATATGTCAGTAATGATGAACGTCAATAATGATGAACGATGAGTTATGAATGATGAAATTGAAACACAAGATTTTTCTTCATTCATCATTTATCATTCATAATTCATCACTTATAATACGCGTATCCTGCCAACTCCTTCAAATACAGATTCCATCCCAAAAGCCCGACTGGCGTGGGAATCAGGTCATCCCACGAAAATGAATCCATGCCATCAGTATAATTGCACGGAAAGCCATCATTGGGTATTCCTGCATTTTTAAAAGTGATTTGGGCACGGGGCAAATGAAAAGCGGAAGTGATCAGTAAATAGGGTGGAGGTAGTTGTAAAGAATCAAGAATGCGTTTTGAATTGATTGCATTTTCCTGTGTGTTGTTAGAAGCGTCTTCAATAAAAATTACAGAATCAGGTACACCAAATTGTATCA
>JBDSHT010000294.1:0-3603 GCA_039918315.1 Ginsengibacter sp.
AAAATTCCAATTAGCAAATCATTTCTGAAACAAAACAAACATTAAAATAAAATAACAATTTAAAACTAATAATTATGGCAGCAACATCAACAGAAAACCAGGTAATCCTCACTAAAAAGGATCATGCAATTCTTAACGAATATGTAAAAAACCTGCATGGCATGCAGGTAAATGAGAAAGAAAACTTCAGGAAGTTAAGTATCGAACTAGGTAAGGCGCAATTACTGGAAGAAGACAATTTTCCGGGAGATATAGTAAGGATAGATTCCACTGTTGTAATCAATGACGTGGAAACTAAAAGAGATATGAAAATCACCATTGTGTTACCGCCGTTGGCAGATATAAAACAACGGAAGATTTCAGTTTTGGCACCAATAGGAACTGCGCTGATTGGCTTCAGAAAAGGTCAGGAAGTAAGTTGGGAAGTACCTGCCGGTAGAAAAACTTTTAAAATCACTGATGTAGATAACAGTGAAATAAATAAAAATCATAAACAATCAGTATAATGAATATTGGAATAATAGTTCTGTGTGCCATAGTAGCCATCATCTTGTTGATAGCTACTATTCATGCGGTATTACGGATGAAAAAAAGGAAGGAAAGAGAAAAATTACTAAGAAATTTCAACAAGTTTGTTAGCAAGCATCATCTTTTGCTTTCTAAAAAACAGACATTGAATAAAAGCATGATAGGCATTGATAGAAATGCATTTAAATTGATCTTCATGGATGGGAATAAATTTCCTCCAGAAAAGTTGGTAGTGGATTTAAAAGAAATTTCGGATTGCCGGATTCTAAAAATCAGGAATAAATCCACGGGGTATATCAGTAAAATATTTTTGAAATGCAGTTTCAGGAATAATGATAAACCAGACGTGCTTCTGCCTTTTTATAATGAAAAAACGGATAAGCTTTTCAGAATGATGCGCCTTTCAAAAAAAGCACTCTACTGGCAAAAAGCGATTGAACTTTTTCGTGAACCCGATATACGTTTCATACCTGCAACCTATAAAAAAGGGAGCCTGTAAGCTCCCTTTTTTATCATCAATTCTTTGATTATTTCTTCATTACTTCTGCCATTGTTTTTCCAATGTCTGCAGGGCTGGCTACAACGTGAACTCCGCATTCGCCCAATATTTTCATTTTTGCAGCCGCAGTATCTTCTGCGCCCCCCACGATGGCTCCGGCATGTCCCATCCTTCTTCCGGCAGGAGCCGTTTGTCCGGCAATGAAGCCTACTACAGGTTTCCTGTTATTTTCTTTAATCCAATATGCGGCATCTGCCTCCATGCTACCACCTATTTCACCAATCATTACAATACCATCGGTTTCAGGATCATTCATAAATAATTCTACCGCTTCTTTGGTAGTAGTACCAATTATCGGATCGCCACCAATACCAATTGCTGTTGAAATACCAAGGCCTGCTTTCGCCACCTGATCTGCTGCTTCATAAGTAAGTGTTCCAGATTTGGAAACAATTCCTATTCTTCCTTTTTTGAAAATAAAGCCTGGCATGATACCTACTTTACATTCTTCTGCAGTGATAATTCCGGGGCAGTTAGGGCCAATTAGGCGTGAACCGGTATCTAATAAATAACTTTTCACTTTTACCATATCTTGAACAGGTATGCCTTCAGTAATACAAATAATCAGTGCTATTCCTGCATCAGCAGCCTCCATTATTGCATCAGCAGCAAAAGCCGGTGGCACAAAAATGATGCTTACATCGGCACCGGTTTCTTTAACCGCTTCTTCCACTGTATTAAAAACGGGCCTGTCTAAATGGGTGGTTCCTCCTTTATTTGGAGTAACACCACCTACTACTTTGGTTCCGTACTCTATCATTTGAGTGGCATGAAAAGTGCCTTCCGTACCGGTAAATCCCTGTACTAATATTTTTGAATCTTTGTTAACTAAAACTGACATGTATAAAAAATTAAGTTGCGCAAATATAAGAAAGTATGATGGTCCATGTAAGATCATGAGCGTATAACTGTGCATAATTTTTTTATTTCCCAACCTGAAATCAATCAAAAAATAAAACCGGGGATACATTTTTTAATTACAATAGGTATCTTGCGCCAATGGATCAATATCTTCAACTTCTGCAAAAAATTATGGATACTGGCACTGATAAAAGTGATAGGACCGGAACAGGCACAAGGAGTTTATTTGGGTACCAAATGCGCTTTGATTTGCAAAAGGGATTTCCTTTGGTTACCACCAAAAAACTACATTTAAAAAGTATCATCTACGAATTACTTTGGTTCCTGAAAGGAGATACCAATGTGGCTTATTTACAAAACCATGGTGTAAAAATATGGGATGAGTGGGCTGATGAAAATGGCAACCTCGGACCCGTGTATGGAAAGCAGTGGCGTAGCTGGTCGAAATGTTCTGATGGTAAAGAAGGAAGTGATGAAAAAACAATAGACCAGATGTCCGAATTAATTCATCAATTAAAAACCAATCCCGATAGCCGCCGTTTGATTATTAGCGCATGGAATGTGGCTGATTTACCGGACATGAAATTAATGCCTTGCCATTGCCTGTTTCAGTTTTATACAACGCCGGCTGAAAACGGAGGGCGTCGAAAATTAAGTTGCCAATTGTACCAAAGAAGTGCTGATGTATTCCTTGGAGTGCCTTTTAATATTGCATCGTACGCATTATTAACTTTAATGATCGCGCAGGTTTGCGATATGGAACCGGGAGAATTTATTCATTCATTTGGAGATGTTCATTTGTATAAAAATCATTTTGAACAAGCGAATTTACAATTAACCCGTACCCCTTTCGCGCTTCCGCAAATGAAATTAAATGACACAGTGAAAAATATTTTTGATTTTGAATTTGAAGATTTTGAACTAATAAATTATGAAAGCCACCCTGCTATTAAAGCTCCGGTAGCTGTGTAAAAAAATTATCATGACGAAAAATCGGGATGATATTTTAAACGATCACTTATTAATTAAGACCAAATGATACTTTGCCACATAGTTGCAGCTTCTGAAAATAACGTAATCGGAAATGATGGTGAATTGCCGTGGAGACTGCCGAATGATTTTAAATATTTTAAAAATACAACATGGAGTATGCCGGTGATTATGGGGCGAAAAACTTTTGAGTCACTTAAAAAAGATTTACCGGGGCGTATCAACATTGTGCTCACAAAAAAAGAGGGTTGGAAAGACGACAATGTGCAGGTGGCAAAGGATTTAGGGGACGCCATCGAAAAAGCAACAGCCTGCGATACAAAGGAAATATTCATAATTGGCGGAGGTGAAATATTCAATCAAACTTTACCGGATGTAGATCGAATTTATTTGACCCGTGTTCACACCACTATAGATGGTGACACCTATTATCCGGAATTAAAAAAAGATGAGTGGGCACTTATAAAATCAGATTCATTTCCGGCAGACGATAAAAATAATTACCCTTACACTTTTGAGGTTTGGGAACGAATTAAAAAATAAATTTCCCAGATGTATTCTGCTTTTCAATTAGCAAAAAAATATTTTTCATATTATTTTAAAGCCGATAATAGCAAAGGTCACGGCGTTCATTCTCCTTTTGTATTTGATTTTATAATTCATGT
>JBDSHT010000295.1:0-6509 GCA_039918315.1 Ginsengibacter sp.
AAGTGCAATCAGAGATGTAAAAGCTGAAGGTCTTGATCCGGCACATTATGACATTCGTTTTGTAAAGCCATTGGATGAAGAACTTCTTCATGAAGTATTTTCAAAATATTCTAAAATTATAACAGTAGAAGACGGAACTGTAGTTGGTGGTTTTGGCTCGGCTATTTTAGAATTTATGAACGAACACGGCTATAAAGCGAATGTAAAAATATTAGGAATTCCTGATGAGTTTATTGAGCATGGTTCACCCAAGCAGTTGTACGATGAAATAGGAATAGATGCGACCCATATTGCAGAGGCAATAAGAGAAATGTCGAAAATTGATGTGAGTAGGTTATTGGCACAGTAAGTTTATACAAGGCAAATTTATTGGGTTTTAATCTTGGTGATTTCGCCCGCATACTACTTTTCTTTACAAGGCTATCCGATAGATTTTTTGCAAATGGATTGTATCCATTCATTCAAATAAAAGCTTCCGCTTTAATATTTTTTAAAGAAGAGGTCTGTTTAAATAACTTTGCTCCTCTTGAAAAAAAGACACTTTTATTGAAAGCATGGAAAATATTTATCTGCTGATAGGAATCGGTTTTTTAATTGGAACCATTGGAACATTAATCGGTGCCGGAGGTGGTTTTATTTTGGTTCCACTTCTCATTCTTGCCACCCCTCAATTATCACCTGACGCAATCACCGCCATATCAATGGGCGTGGTTGCCTGCAACGCTACATCAGGTTCCATTGCTTACATGAAAACCCAACGGGTGGATTACAAAGCAGGAATTATTTTTGCAATTTGCACCATACCCGGGTCTATTTTAGGAGTACTAACCACCAAGGTAATTCCGAGAAATATTTTTGATATTATTTTTGGAATTCTGTTAGTAGTCCTTGCTGTATTTCTTTTCTTCAAGGGAGGCAAAAGGGATACCGCTTCTAAAATAACCACGGCGCCAAAAGGCTGGGTACATCAACATCTTACCGATAAATTTGGAATCACTTATGATTATGCCTATGACATCCGATGGGGAATGTTGTTAAGTGTTTTCGTAGGATATTTTTCTCCCTTATTAGGAATTGGCGGAGGTATTATTCATGTTCCTGCCATGAGCGAATGGTTACTTTTTCCGGTGCATATCGCCACTGCAACTTCTCATTTCATTTTGGCTATCATGGCCACAGTGAGCGTTATCACACATATTTTCCAGGGAAGCTACAACAACCCTTTGGTTTTAAAGATGGTGATCGGTTTGTCAATTGGAGTAATTCCCGGCGCACAATTGGGAGCTTATTTATCCAGGAGAATGAAAGGAAAATTCATCATTAAAGCACTTGCTATTTCGCTGGCAATTGTAGGAGTACGAATTTTAGTTGCACGATTTGCATAGCTAAATTTACTGGGTAATCGTGTCCGTTAGTTTACCAATATCATCTGCTACTTTTAGAATAAAATTCATTTGCTCCACCAGGTGTGGATCCGTCTCCGCATTCTGTGATAGCAAAAGAGTTTGCATTTCCGGATCGCTGGGGACATAACCCTCTTCTATTTGTTCCAGACTTTTTTCCAGGCTCTGAATAGAACTTTTTAGTTTTGATAAAATGGCTTTAGAAACCGGCTGTTGATTGTTATACAGTGTTGCAGTAAGGCTTGCGACATTGGAGGATAGCACATGATTTAAAACCACAAATTGATAAATTTCCTTTTGATGTTGTTGTTTACTTTTTGGTTCGCTTAGCATACGATGAAGCGCCGCAGAAAGGTTTGCAGTAGCTACAAATAATTCTTTACGCACGAGGTTATACTCCAGAGAAGAAATTTTACTGCCAAAAAATAATACTTTTAATTTTTGCAAATAATGAATATTAGATTTCAATACACCAGCCATATAGCCCAATAAATTCCTGGATTCCCAATGAGGGAATAAAAAATAACTTGCGAGAAAGGCAAGTATAGATGCAATGGCTGTATCAGCTAGCCGCTCGCCTGCTACATCAATCACACCCAGCCCCAGAAAGTGAAAAAGGATCAGGACATAAGGCGTTAGAAAAATAACCATGACCACATAATTCAGACGCACAAAAGTGTAAGTCCCGATCATGAAAAATACAATCAGGCCAAATAAAATATTTTCATCCTTCACAAAACCTACAATCAGCAAACCGACGATACCACCGCCGATGGTGCCAATAAGCCTGTCAAAATTCTTTTGCTTCGTAAGACTAAAGCCAGGTTTTAAAATGATTATTATGGTCATTAATATCCAATAACTATGGTGACCAGTCGATAGCAATTTAGCGATAGCAAAACCGGCACCACAGGTAATCATCATGCGCAGCGAATGCCTGAAAACGGAGGACTCAAAAGTGAGATTATTTTTTAAAACTGAGCCGTTGATCTGTTGATGCGATACAAAACGGCTGTAATCTTTTTCAGTCCTGAATTTTCTTTTTCCTGAAAGATCTTCTTTAAAATATTTTAGAATTTCCTCTACCTCTTCGCCCAGGTTACGAAGGTTTACTAATATTTTCTTTAGCATGATGGTACTACCCGTGGAAGAAGTAGCATCAATTTTTTTCTTTAAAATATCGAGAGCCGGTATCAACTCAAATTCTTTTTTATAAGGATCATTGGAATGAATTGCCTCAGCAATATTTTTCATTTCGCCGGCAATATTTTTAATCACATCACTGATCTCTTCTAACAAACCCGTGGATTTATATTTCTCTCTTAATAAACCGTAATCATACCAGGTGGCCATTATGTGTTCGAAGATATCTACCACATTGGAGAAGGTTAATACGAGTACCCTTCCATAATGCGTGGACTCTTTTAAGATCGCGCGATTCTTAAATAATAATTCTCTTACCGCATCTTGCTTTTCACTAACAATTACCTGCTGGTCTAATAATTTTTTGTATTTCTTTTCCAGATCAGTGAATGGATTATACATTTTTGATTTGATCAGTAAATATTCTGCAGTCTCATTGATGCAATCGCCCAAAGCCCTTTGAACAGGGCGATACGGGGTAAATTTATAAATAAGCAAAGCCACCACCATATACCATACTCCACCAGCTAATATCAATAAACTGTCGATTAGAATTCTGTCGGTTGGCACCTCGGTTGACATTCTTAAAATCATAAGTAACAACACGGCTGTACCAACAGAACTTGCCCTATTTCCATACACTGAAAACATGGTAAATAAAAAGGTGGATACTAAAATTAGCATACCCAGAAAAAGAACATTCGTGTTTAAAAATCCTGTGACGATGGCCATCAGGAAAATAAAAATGTTGCAATACAACATTCCATTTCTTTTGTGAACAACAGGGCCGGGACCATCACTGATACTTACACAAAGTGCCCCCAGAGAGAGTGTCATACCGGTATGTACGTCGCCCAAAAATGAAAATAAAATGGTAGGAATAATAATTTCCAAAGTAACCCTTACACCATCAGCGAAGTGCTGACCAAATAAAAAATAGCGTAACTGTTGGGTTCTTTCCATAATGGTCAGGTGTGAGGTGTCAGGTATCAGGTATCAGCAATGAGCTATCAGCCATTAGCCGTTAGCTACCAGCATTGAGCTATCAGCCATCAACTACTTTCTACTAAATACAAACATCTTGCTACTAACTTCTCTTCTTATTACTTTCTACTAAATACTAACATCTCGCTACTTACTACTAACTACTAACATCTTGCTTCCTGCACTATTTTTCGCGTTTAAATGTTTCCATTAATTTTTGGCCATGCACCAGCATTTTAAGACTATTTCTTTTTAAAGAAATCGATGGGCGCTTTTTTACATTATTATCTATATCCCTTTTATACGCACGGATTATATCTTTATAAGAAAGCACACCAACAATATTATTCTCAGAAGATACGACCGGAAGCATATCAATATTTTCGCTGGCCATTAATTCCACAGCGGTACGAAGGCTATTATGTGTATTTACCGAAACACTATTTCGCTTAATCAATTCAACAATCATTTTTTCCCGAGCGTGATGATTACTGAATAAATTAGATGAACTTATAATTCCACGAAATTCATTTTTCTTACTTACGATAATAAAATAATTGGATTTATAATCGCTCTCTTTATCAAGCCAGTCGCGCACTTCACCGATTGTATTATCATCACCCAGTACCAATCCATTCTCATGAAGTACTTGCTCCACCGGAATAGTTTCTAAAATATCAGGCTCAAAAGAATCCGGAGTTTTTACTCCACGTCGCGTGATTCTCTCCGTCATGATTGTATTCTTCATCAGGAAAAAAGAAACAAAATAAGAAGCCGTGCATCCGGCTAACAATGGTAACAGAGCATTGAATTGTCCGGTAACTTCCAGGGCAAAAATGATTGAAGTAAGTAATGCTCTTGACGCACCGGCAAATAATGCAGACATGCAAACCAAAGCTGCCAACGATAAAGTAATTCCTGAATTGGGAAAATAATAAATTACGACACTGGCCATTAAAGCGCCGGCCGCACCACCTATAGTCATTAAAGGAGCCAGTGTGCCGCCTGAAGTGCCACTGCCAAGGGCTACAGCCCACGAAATGAATTTTAGCAGGCACAAAGAAAGCACCACTTTCATGGGTAAAGTACCGGACAATACATCCGTAATATTTTCATAACCTACTCCTAAAGTGCGCGGTGAAAAATAGCCAATAATGCCTACAACCAATCCGCCTATAGCCGGCCACCACATCCAGTGAATGGGTAATTTTTCAAACCCATCTTCTATCCAATACACTATTTTAGTAACCAATACTGATAAGAAACCTGTAACGATTCCTAAAATACTATACACCAAAAGAGCGGTGTTGGATGCGGATTCTATAAAATGAGCCACAGGAAAAACCGGGCCTGATCCAAATAAAAAATGATGGCCTGCGGCTCCTGTGATACATGCGAGCGATACAGGTATGATGGAGCGCGGCGAGAATTCGAAAAGTAATAATTCTATTGCTAAAAAAATAGCGGCAATAGGACTTCCGAAAATGGCTGCCATACCTGCCGTGGCACCTGCAGCCAATAAAACTTTACGTTCGTTGTGAGTAATTTTTAATAGTTGACCAAGAGTTGATCCCAGAGCACCACCAGTTGCAATGATTGGGCCTTCGGCACCAAACGGACCTCCAGTTCCAATAGCAATTGCTGAAGAGATTGGTTTTAGATAAGTAATGGTTGGTTTAATCTTGCTTTGATTAGTAAGTATTTGCTCCATGGCTTCCGGGATACCATGGCCACGAATGGCTTTTGAGCCATACAATGCCATGAGACCGACAATGACTCCTCCAATTGCGGGGATCACAATTACCCATAATCCTAAATTATTTTCTACCGGTGTAACGTGAGTAAAACCCACTTTGCCATAAAAGGAAAGGTCGGTAATGAGGTACAATAAAAACATCAAAAGCTTGGCAATAAAACTGATACAGATGGCCACAAACACCGCCAGTGCCGAAATAGTCAGTAACCTTTTCTTATTCTGCGTGATAGGCTGGTGTATATTTTCTGCATCTAATGTTGGATTTAATCCAACAGAAATAGGGATTCCATTGTTGAGAGAATTCTTTGTTGCCATTAATCAGGTAGAGTTATGATTGCTATTCTAAGGCGGGCAAATTTAAATACTGAGGGTGGTAAAGCCAAATTGAATTTCACCCCAGATTATAAATGTCATAGTATCGCTTTACAAGTCCATTGATAAATCTTTTTAAATAATTTTCATTTAAAAATGAATTTGACCAATTATCATACCGTTGACATTGTACACCTAAATAAAAAAAATACAAACTTACTCCCAGCATGGGAATCAGGCTTTTTTCTTCTTCGTTTATAGGAGTTATGGATTCATAACCGCGAAGAAAACTTGCCACTTTTGGTTCATAATCTTTTGCCTCATATTTCTCAACGTTGTGAAGCTGCAAAATGTAGTAAGCTATATCTAAACACAGCCATCCATTGCCGCAAAAATCAAAATCAAAAATGGTTACGGCATTATCTTCTGCAATGCTTAAGTTGTCAAACCAAATGTCGAGATGCACAATGCCATGGCGGATTTTCGATAGATCTGCTTCCTTAAATCGTTGTAATAAATATTGCTGAGCCTTCTTCATAAAATTCATTTCTTCAGAATTATCTGGTAAGAAATCTGCAACCTTTTTAAGTGAATCAATCAGCATGAGTTCAGGAGTATATGTCACACGATCAATTTTCTCATTGATGGTTACATGATGAAGACGCGCCATTATTTGCCCAATCTGAAAATGCACATCCTCAGAAACAACATGTATTTTTTGCCCTTGGGCAAAAGAAAAAAGCACCCCAAAGCGGTTGCCTTCAGGAGCGCCTAATATTTGAATAAAATTATTTTCCAGGTCGGCTAAAGGAAATGAAACGGGAATATTATTCTCTTTTAATTTCAGGAGTAAATTTATCTCTTCCTGTATTTCTGTTTGTGTTCTCCAATTAAAGCTATACACGCGAAAT
>JBDSHT010000296.1:0-8266 GCA_039918315.1 Ginsengibacter sp.
CGTGGATACTTTCTTTAGATAAAAAAGTAAAATCACTTCCTGCTAAAGGAGCTGTAAATGCGACTATTAACAAGCCTGTTATGACAAATGGCGTGCTTACTATTTCTGCTGCCTATACTGATAATGGTGGAGCTAATAACAGCAAACCACTCATGGGAAGTAATTCCATTTGGTTGCGAAATAGTATGGTCACTTTTCAAAGAGCAAAAAACCTTAAAGAGTTTTCCAAAACAACTGTTGGCGAAAACACATACCTAACAGTACCGGATACACGAGGATGGTTTTCGATCGACAGAATTAATCTTACTGACATTGCGCGTGCATCTTTAAGCATTTTATGGGAAGATGTGCCAGCGTCTGCATGCGCTTTTGAAATACACTTAGATTCTCCGGAAGGAAATATTATTGGAGCATTTTCTTTTGCTGGTAAAGAAAAAAATACCACGTCAAAAGCAGGTGCGCAACCAGTCTCGGCAGTTTTAACCACTGATTTAAAACAAGTGAATGATGGTAAGGTTCATTCCATTTATATTGTAAAAACAGGAGATACAAAACAGGAGAAAGGTGTAGCGCTTTCTGCGATACAATTTTATTTAAAATAAAGAATGTTCTTTATTTCAATTTTTAAAGTTTCGGAAAAATTTTGTCCGACCCGCAGCCATAGTAATTATCGTTAACGATACGGATTATCAGTAATTCGATATAAATGAAATGGAATTTTATTATATTTTTGGATGACAATAGAAAATTGAGTCTACAGGAATATTGCGTTGGCTAATTAGAATACCAACAAAAAACATTAAATCAAATTAAGACAGCTGGCATAGTATGATTTTAGAAATTTAAAAAATAATAATGATAAAAAAAATAGCAAAATTGCTAATTGTAATCTTTATATTGGTTGGCGCGATCGTTTGTTTTAAGGTTGGCTACGAAATAAGGTCGTTAGTCATTATAACAGTAATCGTGGTAGATATATTGTTATTATTATTTATTCTCTTGCCAGAAAACGATGACTATTCCAAAAACTTAATTGTAGCTGTAGGTATTTCAGTAACAATCCTAAGTTGGTTTGTTACCGGGTATCTAAATCACGAAAATGAAAAAAAAAGAAGTTTGCTAGACTTTGAGAGGTCTACAAGTCAATCGAAAAGAGATTTGAAAGTAAAGTTTCTGATCGATGCATATTTCAGACTGGAAAATTCGGATTTTCGGGATTCTGCGCCTGATGGTAATCAAAAAATAATGTATGATCAAGTTTACTTAAAATACTCTGAATCGGCATTAACATCAATTCAGTTGTTGGGAACTGATAGTACAGTAAAACTGGCTAATCTATTTATTCTTTCTGGAGGAAAAAAGCATTTTAACGAATTGCTAAAGTCTCTTAGAAATGAACTGAGAAATGAACTTGCTTTACAACCTTTACCTAATGTAAAGGAATATGATCCTACAGTTTCAAGAACCTATAGAAAAATTGGCGCACCGAACGAACTTACTCCTGATCAACAATTTCAATTAACTCTGAAACTTTGTGAATATGGAAAAAGCTTATTAGAATAGGAACTATCAACCAACTTAAAACCCTTTCTTTCTCTTCGCTTTCTTCCTCCATAAAATTATATTCCGTCTCCATCACAATGGACACCTTACTTTATTTTATTAGTATCCAAAATGACTTAATTACTAGTTTATAAAATTATCACTTCAAAGTTTAAAACCTATATTCAGCGCGGCTTGCGCTTTGCTAACCAATTCTGAATTAACGAAAAGTTATTGGTTTCCTTTTTGCAGGAGAGATTAGTGTATTTAAGTTTGCTAACATGAAAAATATCGTAACAATCCTTTTCGCAGCATGTGTATTGCTAACAGTGCAGAGTTGCAGCACTTCGAAAAGTGCAAGCAAAAATTCAAGTGATAATAGTGAAATGCTCTACAGCAATAAATGGTATTTAACCGAATTAGATGGCAAGCCTTTCACCTTCGTTGGACATGATAATAAATATGCATCGCTCCAGTTTTCAAAAGGAGAACCGACAAAAGTTTCCGGTAACACAGGGTGCAATAACATCATGGGGAATATGGATGTATCAAAGGGAAATTCATTAAAGTTTGGCCCATTAGCCACCACTAAAATGGCTTGCCCCGGCAATGACAATAATGAATCAGAATTTCTTTTAGCACTTGATGGAGTCACCAGTTACAGTATATCAGATACCCAGTTGGTTTTAAAAAATGGAGAAACAATCTTAGCCCGCTTAAACGGGATTTCCATTGAGAATGCTGATCAATTAGCAGGAAGATGGGAGCTCAATTATATATCAGGTCCTAAAATAACTTTTGAAGGATTGTATCCTAATAATAAACCATTCATTAGTTTCAACTTTGCAGATAAGTCCATAATGGGTAACACTTCGTGCAATGGATTCAGTGCAAAATATACCATGAAAGGAAACACGATTCATTTTGGTGATGGTTTGCAAACTATGATGTATTGCGAAGGTGGCGGTGAAGAAACCTTTATGACTATGTTGAAAAAGGTAAACAGGTTTGCAGAAAATGACAACACGCTAACTTTTATGATAGATGATGTTGCTGTAATGAGATTTGGGCAAAAATAAAAAATTAAACTTTGTATAACATTAAAAAGGTTCGCTTAATCGCGGACCTTTTTTGTTGCTAAAATACCCATTGATACTATAAGACAGGCAAAAGTCCGGCTTGCAATATTACCTGTCAGAATACGTTTTAATTAATAGCGAAACTAAATCTCCGCTTTTAAATAACCTGCCAAAACCCTCCCCATGAAAAAGTTATTTTTACTATGTCTCCTTTTAACAACGCTTGCATTTATTTATTCCAGTTGTAGTGGTTCTAAGCAAGGAATGCACAATCGCGGCGTAAATAACTCGCATTTTAAAGGATACTAAAAGTTAGCGTTTAAATGATTGGACTTGCATGGATTATTTCCATGCATTCTCCAAAAAGCGAATCCAATTTTTGTACATGATGTTATCAACATCATCATCAGAATATCCCCGAAGTTTCAACAAGTCCGGAATCTTTTGCAAATCTGCAATCGTATCAACATCAGCAGGGCATTGCTCTTTGCCAAATCCACCATCAAGGTCGGTACCTAATCCTGAATGCAAAGTATTGCCCGCCAACTGGCAAATGTGATCAATGTGATCTATTACTGTTGTTAAAAAAACGCCCTCATCTTTAGGATTTGACTTTCTTAAAATCCAACCAGGCTTTACCATCCAGGCATCAAACGCAGCACCGATCACGGCTCCCCGTTCTATCAAAACTTTTATTTGTTCATCGCTAAATTGCCTGTTGTGCGGTACCAGTGCCCGACAATTATTATGGCTGGCCCACACGTGTCCATTGAAATGAGCCAATGCTTCCCAAAAACTTTCATCACATAAATGAGTGGTATCCAAAATAATATTCAGCCGCTCCATTTCAGCCAAAAGCTCACGGCCTTTGGTACCAATTCCTCCCTCCGCATTGGTACCTTGGGCATACACACCCGGACCATAATGTGCAGGCCCAATGGCACGCAATCCATTTTGATATGCCTTCTCCAAATAGTGCATATTCACAATTGAGTCAGCTCCTTCAAGACTTAAAATATATCCGATCGTTAAATTGACATCAGTGCTATTTTGCCATTTTGCTACATGTAATTGTAATAAATCGATATTGGTTATGGCAGTCATTTCACCGCAGGCTTCCATGGCTCTGTACCAGAATAATTGTCCCTGCGTCTGCGCCCACGCTTGCTCCTGAGAGTTCCATCCATGCAACGAACTTCCCTTTTTTACATACCTGGCAATCATTGTAGCCACGCATATTCCAATTTTTCCTGATCGCATTTCCCCGAAAGAAATCGTACTATTTCTGCGATCAGTTTTATCAGTCATTCCTTCTTCGCGGTCTCGAATTTCTGAAATTGACTGGGTAAGATCGCGATTCCACTCCATCGCATTCATGCTTAAATCGAGGTGTGCGTCAAAAATAATATTTGACATTTTGTAATTTTTATTTATCGTTAGATAGTAATTTTTTTCCTGCGCGCTACAACTTCCCACCTCTCTATCAGGTCTCCGTTTTCGATAATATTTGCTTCATCAAACAAAGCAACTGTTGGACAAATATGATAAGGCACTCCGTAAAACAGATCACCGACTTTAATCCTCTCCCACTCTTTTACCTGCATCACAAGATGCTCCTCGCTTTGCGATTTCACTTCATAATCATCCAGATTAAGAAAGAATATTCTTTTACCAATTGGATTTTCTGCAGCCACAGATTTATGCCCAAGATCAGTGGTGATAAGGCCTGGCATTGGTTTGGAAATTACACGAGTAATAATTAACGCTGCAAATTGAAAAGGTTGTTCTTTTAAAATCGAATGGTATCCATGATCCCAAAGCACACAGGTACCAGGACTGCAATACACATCTTTATTGAGTACATGAACAGTAAAGGTAGGAGTGCCCCCGGCAATTATTTTAATATCCGGGTAACCGAAAGAAATTATTTTCTGTCTTACCTCTTCAACTTTTTCAAAAGCTAATTGTGTATCTTTTTTACGCAATTCAAAATCCGGTTCTCTTTGATGTCCATCATACAAGTGCAATCCCAGAAATTTAATATTTGGAAGTTCATGAAGTTGCAGGAACAAATTAAACATATCATCACCAGGCAAAATCCCTGTACGATGCATGCCTGCATCAACATCGATAAAAACATTGGCAACCAAATTGTTCTGTGCAAATAACTCATTCAACAAAACTGCCGAAAACGAATTATCAACTAATGATGAGAATTGAATTGTTGGATATTTTTTTATTAACGTGAGATACCTTTCCGCTTTAGTTCGATTTAATTGGTAAGCCAACAATATTTCAGTCGCACCCGTATGAGCTAACATTTCAGCTTCAGCAATCGTTGCGCATTTAAATTGGTGAATCCCTGCGTCAATCTGCATTTGCACGATTTCAGCAATCTTGTTTGTTTTCACATGGGGCATCAATCTGCCTGCATTGCCTGCAATGCTAATCATCTGTTGAATGTTATAAGCAACCCTGTCTTTATAAATAAGTAAAGCCGGTGAGTCAATCTCTTCAGGGTGATTTAATTGAAACCATTTCTCTTGTTCCATGCTAAAATTGTTTTCGCTTTTTATTTTAAGCAAGCTCAAAAACCGCTTCAATTTCCACGGCTACATTTCCGGGTAAAGAACCCATTCCTACTGCGCTACGAACTCCAACACCATTTTGATCACCCCACATTTCTGCAAACAATTCGCTACATCCGTTTATGACTGTGGGCTGGTCTTCAAAATCCGGTGTACAATTTACCATACCAAATATTTTTACCACTCTCTTAATCTTATCAAGACTACCAAGACCATTTTTTAAAGTCGCTAACATATTCAATCCGGTTTGCCATGCGGCAGCTTTTCCTTCTTCAAGCTTTAACACGCTTCCCACTTTTCCTTTGATGCGCGTACCATCGTTTCTTACCGGAACGTGACCCGATAAATAAATCAAATTCCCAACCTGTAACATGGGTTTGTAAATGCCGGCGGGCGGGGATTGCGGTGGTAAAATAATTCCAGATTCAATAAGTTTTTGATCGGCTGATATTGACATGTCTTCTGATTTTTATTTATTAAAGTATAGCCTTAAAGGTAGGGACTATTTTATGTCTTTTATCCTCTACGGATTACCGTTAGTAAAAATTTACGCAGCAATAAAATGTTCCTATTGTTTTACATAAAAAAAGAAATCAAACAAAATGATTCAGGATTAAAACAAAAATTAATCCCGTTATGGACACAATTGTTTCCATCAATGTCCATGTCATAAAAGTTTGTTTGATAGTGAGATTAAAATATTCTTTAAACAACCAAAAGCCTCCATCATTTACATGAGAAAACATTAGACTTCCGGCACCGATAGACAACACCATGAGTTCCGGATGTATATGTTGGTTAATGCCGAGGACAGGAAGCATGATACCAACCGTAGTGAGCCCCGCGACTGTCGCAGACCCAATACAGACACGTATTATAGCGGCAATAAACCAACCAAGAACTAATGGAGATAATTGCATTTCCTTTAATAATTCACCGATATAGACATTCACTCCTCCCTGGCGCATTACCTGCATAAATATTCCTGATCCTGCAATGATTAACAGCAAAACTGAAATACTTTTAAACGCATCTTCCAGTTCCTTCATGATCGCTGGAATTTTTTTTCCTCTTTTTATTCCCAAAAAATAAACTGCAATTAATACAGCAAGCAACATCGCAATATTCGGGTCGCCAATAAACGAAATGAATTTTCCAAAAGCACTTGTTGGCGGCAGCCAAACCGAAATCAAAGCCGTTATGGTTAATAATATAACGGGCATCAAAGCAGTTGTCAGACTAATGCCGAGACCGGGAAGTTCATTGGTCGGTAAAGGATTTATCTGAACAATATTATTCGATGGTAATGGCTTATATTTTTTTAAAGTTCTTCCGAAAAGCGGGCCAGCAATAGCGATTGTAGGAATGGCAACCATCATTCCGTAGATAAGTGTTTTAGTTAATCCTGCATTTAATTGTTCAGCTATAGCAGTGGGTGAAGGATGCGGTGGCAGAAAACCGTGTGCCACGGATAGCGCAGCCAGCATGGGAATTCCGACATATAGTAATGGCAATCTTGTGGAGGAAGCGATTGCGAAAATCAACGGAACCACAATGATAAATCCGGCAGTATAAAACAAAGGAATACCAATAATTAATCCGGCCAATGCCATTCCCCACGACATATATTTTACCCCAAAAACTTTTGTAAGAGACGCCGTGATCTGCTGAGCCGCACCACTTTCAGCCACCAGTTTTCCAAGCATGGCACCAAAACCGAGGATAATAACTAATGGACCAAGCGTATCTCCAATGCCTTTTTTTATCGCAGATGAAACCTGATGAATATCCATTCCGCAGGCGATGGCCAGACCAATGCTTACCAAAAGAAATGAAATAAAAGTATCCAGTTTAACGACCACTACAAGAATAATCAATACAAGAATTCCCAGTAAACAAAGTAGTAAAGGCATAAAGAAAGTTAAGGTACTGTTTTACATGTTTAAAGATAAAAGAAAAGAAGAATACGAAGGTTGGCATTCTAATTGAAGTTTATTTTAAAGTGTTTAGAAATTGATAAATAGAAAAGTGAATCTGTTTGATGGAGCCAATTAATCTGTGATAAATTCTAACAAAAATTATAGTGATTTTACAAACCTTTACATTCTTATTTTGTAAATTTGATACTTGCTATTATGAATACACTAAAGCCAAATATTAAACAAGAATCGGAAACGGACTTGCTTACAGATGAGGGAAATGATTGTCAATTGATAATGTGGAACGATGATGTCACCACTTTTGAATGGGTAATTGAAACGCTTATAGATGTATGTGGGCATTCGCCTGAACAAGCTGAACAATGCGCCATGATCATTCATACCAAAGGGAAATACGCCGTAAAGGAAGGTTCTTATGAAGTACTGAAGCCAATGTGTGATACGATTACAGATAGGGGAATTAGCGCTACAATTGAAGAATTTTCTAAAAGATAATTCCGAAAGTTATTTCAGATATTCCTTGCTTATTATTGTGCAATGATCCCAGCATTTTTACCTAATGATAATAATGATTTCCCTTCTCCCGAACAGGCAAATGAATTTGGCATCTTAGCAATTGGCAGTAACCTACATGTTGACACTTTATTAAAAGCCTATCGCATGGGCACTTTCCCATGGTTTAATGATGATGATCCCATCGTGTGGCATCATCCTGATCCTCGCTTCGTTTTGTTTCCTGAAAAATTAAGTGTGAGCCATAGCATGAGAAATGTGATAAATAAAAACCAATATCGTTTTACTGTTGACAAAGACTTTGGAGCAGTTATAAAAAATTGCAGGGCCATCAAACGTAGGGATGAAGAAGGCACCTGGATATCTGATAAAATTGAAGATGCTTACACACAATTATTTGAGAAAGGATTTGCGCACAGCGCTGAGGCATGGCACAATAATAAATTGGTTGGAGGCCTTTACGGAGTGCTGCTTGGAAAAGTTTTCTTTGGTGAAAGCATGTTTGCACATGAAAATAATGCGAGCAAATTTGCCTTTATAAAAATGGTGGAAGTTTTGCAAAACAATGGAATCGAATTAATAGACTGCCAAATTTTTACCAAGC
>JBDSHT010000297.1:0-3797 GCA_039918315.1 Ginsengibacter sp.
GTCACACGGCCACCACGGTTTTTATATTCATTAATAAAAGTCATCCATAATTTATAATTCGCTTTCCATTCCACCTCTTGTTCGGTGCCCCATGAAAACCAGTAAGAGCCATGCTTACCCGGCGCAGGCGAAAAGTAATCCCATAAAACAGGCAAGGTATAATCCTCATGCCATTCCGCACGGCGCGCATGCATAAGGTCGCGGCTGGCTGAGTAAATTACAAAAGTGGGACACATTGTAAAGTCAAGCGATATCATTTCATTCATCACATTATTCCAATGATCTGAGTAAGGAGGCGCCGCCTGTTTCCATAATTCTCCAGCTTCGCCAAAACGATCAAATTCATTGCTATAATTATAATCCAAAGAATAATTTTGAACGGTGCGGTCTGTAAATAAAGCCTCAGGCAAACCATACCAATGCTCCATAGATGTCAATCCTGCCCTCGCACTTTGCAATGCATTCCAGCGGCCAACTTCAGTTTGACTATGATGCATTTTTGAACGAAGTCCTAATTTTTTATTTTCTTTTAAAGCGGCTTCCATAATGGTTGGCGATGCTCCAAAAAATTTGATGCCATCCGCGCCATTCTTTGCATTTTGGCGAACCCACTCCACCGCCTGCTCCGGTGTGGAGATAGGCGTTTTATTTCCCTGACCAAACACAGTATAAGCTTTGATGCGCGGAGCCGTGATTTCATTTTTTTCACTTTTTGCTTTTTCTTCCAACTCCCAGTTAAGTCCGTTCATGCTTCCGGGATCACAAATGGTAGTAACCCCATGCGCCATCCAAAGTTTGAAAACATATTCTGCATTAGGCGCCTGTTGGCCGCCTGTGTGTGCATGAGTATCGACAAAGCCGGGCATCAGGTACATTCCTTCTGCATGTAACTCCTTACCGCCTTCTTTTAGTTTAGGCCTGGACGCTGGATTTATGGGCGCTCCCGGTGCCCCTAAGGTTGCAATTTTCACAATGCGATTACCCTCTACTACAATGTCCACAGGCCCTACAGGCGGTGCCAGCGTACCATTAATTAAAATGACTCCACGAATAATAAGTTGCGACCACGGACCTTCGCCTTCATGACGTGGCGGTGCTTTTTCTACCTGGCTGAATGCCACATTGAAGAAGAATATACCTGACAAAAGGATCAACAATTTGCTACAATAAATTTTCATAAATAATTAATTAATTAAATTTTTGATAGAAAGCTGTTCAATTGTAAAATTCAAATCAGCGTAAAAAAAAATCAGCTAGTTGGTTTAAAGTTATGGCTTTACATGAAATTGATTGACTATAATTTATTTGGAATTAGTGTTTAAAATGATAAACGGAACTCAGGTAGATTTATAAAATTGCCGGCGTTGTTGTTTTACTAATAAATATTCCTGTCCTCGTTCGAGAATTTCATGCTGCAACAGACGTATCGCAAATCCATCTGGATACCTGTTGGTCTTAATTCCCAATTTGCTTACACCTTCTCCGCTCATAGCTCACTGCTTCTTAACTCTCTTGTCACTGCTTCTTTCCTGATACCTCATACCTTCTTTGCTCATTTGCTTTTTGTCTGAACTAAGATTTATTGGATTAAAAGATGGTAGGATTTTTTAGAACCAGTATTAGCGGTCGGTACCGAAGGTCAGACCGCGGGTGTATGTTATTTTGAGAAGTGTCTTCCAACGCTTACACCTTCTTTCCTGATACCTGATGCCTTCTTCGCTTATTGCTTCTTTTCCCCACGCTTAATCCTTCTACATCGATTCATTCCCCCAATTCCAAGATGTACGTTTTACAAAACTCTTTATTCACTATATTTGAAAAGCATTTTTTCTTTAATTTCCGGCCTCCCCCGGTAAAAATTAAATGACGAAACTGCATTCGCATAAGCATCCAAAAAGTTTAAAAAATCTTGAACCAAAACCCTGAACAGCAAGCGCGGGATAACATTGACAAACAGTTAACTGACTGCGGCTGGATCATTCAGAACAAATCTCAAATCAATCTGAATGCAGGACTGGGCGTGGCTGTTAGGGAATATCAAACTGATGCGGGGCCCGCTGATTACATATTATTTGTCGATAAAAAACCTGCGGCAGTTATTGAGGCCAAACGCAAGGAAGAAGGCATTCGTTTATCAACGCATGAAAGTCAGACAGAAGATTATGCGCATGCAAAATTAAAATACCTCAATAATGAACCTCTTAATTTCCTGTATGAGAAGAAATTATAGCAAGAGATAAAACGTCTTTAGACATCACCTGGCTAAAAGATAAATCCCTTGCTGACTTAGATAACCTACCTGATCCCGATGAACTGGCATTGGATATTGTAGAGAATCTGGAAGCGGGGCTGGAAAGCTTTAGGGCGATAATTGCGGGGTTGGGAAAAGCTTAGAAATTGATACAATAATTGAAGGAACGATTAGTCACAGGCCGGGAGGCCTGCGCCAGTTGAGCCAGTTGAAAAAACCTAACTATATTACAAAAAAAAGTACGTGAAAATAATTAACGGCTATCCCTTCGAACTGCATAATCCAGAAAAAATTTCTTTAGAAAAAAGTGAAGCTCAATTGCAAGCCTTCCTATCCACCATGCTGAAACGAAGAAGTGTGAGAAGTTTCTCCAACAAACCCGTGCCGGAAAAAATAATAAAGAAGATATTGGAAGTGGCTCACACCGCGCCATCCGGAGCTAACAAACAACCATGGACTTTTTGTGCGATACAAAATGCGGAACTGAAAAAACAAATCCGTGATGCTGCGGAAAAGGAAGAATTTGATAGTTATAATGGCCGTATGCCGCAGGAGTGGCTGGATGATCTCGCACCACTACAAACCGATTGGAAAAAAGAATTTTTGGAAACAGCTCCCTGGCTGATTGTAGTATTCAAAAAAAATTATGATGTAAATGATACGGGTAAAAAAACAACCAACTATTATGTGCAGGAAAGCACAGGCATTGCAACAGGGTTTTTAATTTCAGCGATTCACGCAGCGGGATTGTGTACACTCACCCACACTCCCAGCCCAATGAATTTTCTTTCAAAATTGTTACAACGCCCGGATAATGAAAAACCATTTTTACTCCTACCCGTCGGCTTTGCCGCTGAAGAATGCTATGTGCCTCATTTAAAAAAGAAACCGATTGAAGAGGCAACTGTCTTTTTTAAATAGCAGGACGTCTTCCAGTTCTACCCCGATTTTTCGCGAAGCTTATCGAAGGAAGGGATGGGGCTTTTTGAGCAATGAGTAAAGAAGCGATGAGCCGTGAGCTAAAAAAAAACTTCCGAAGCTGCTACACTCCGGAAGTACGTTTGTAAGGCGTTATATCTTTTGAAAAACGGGATGATCAATTACTGTTCATCTCAGTCTTTCCATTTTTTAATACATCACTTTGATGACATGAACATCGCCGCTTGGTTTTGTAATCTCCATTTGATACATACCATGCGCCAGTTTATAATCCCACTTAATCTTCTCTGTGCTGCTACCTTCAGTATGGGTTATTTTTTTAGACATAATGGTTTGCCCAATCGGGTTCGTTAATTTGATGTAATACAAACCTGAAGGCTGATTGGTTAACTGAAGGTTTACAATTCCGTTAGTGATTGGGTTAGGATAAATTGAAATGCTACCTACCGCAATCTCCATCTTCACTTTTACAATTTGGGTATAACCTATCAGTCCGTTGATATCCACAGCCCGTACCCTGTAATAATTGTAGCCGCTTAATGGTTTTTTATCCAACCAATTGTAAGTTCCTGTTTGACGGTTTCTTGCTGGCACGGTTGCAACAGTG
>JBDSHT010000298.1:0-14589 GCA_039918315.1 Ginsengibacter sp.
TAGGATCTGTTGCGCCATCATTAACTAATTCTTCCAAATATTTTTCTGAATAAGAAGATTTTTTATTGACTCCTTTATAATAAATCTGGTTGTTGTAATCAGCAGATTTATTAATTCCAATTCCTACTGTAATACTCCTGATATTCTTGCTTCGGGACGGTGCAGAAAATAAAAGGCCGGTAGTTCCTATATTAAATTTGTTTGTTTCTGAATTTGAATTTTCACCGAAATAACTTGTTTTTGGGCGCTTCATAGAAAATGCCGGGGTAAAAACAAAATCTCCGGTTTTGTAAAACCCCAATCCTGCAGGGTTTATAAAGAGAGAAGAGAATTCACCACCCAATGAAGCACCTGCGCCACCTATTGCCTGGTTTCGTGCAGTGCCACCCGGATTCGTAATGTAAGAATATCTTAAAGCGTCTGCAGGTTCCTGAGCGTAAAGAATGCCACAACTAAGGAGGCTTATAAAAAGTATATAGATAGTTTTCATGTACAAGAATTTTGTTTTACGAATTAAAAACCCGTGAGGAATTCTTTTTCAAAAGTTCCTCCATTATTTTGGAATTCAGAAAAAGGGATGATTTTCTCATCCCTTTTTTATACTTAATTTTTTCTAAAAGTTCTAACTGGTGCGGTGGTGGCTGGTGGTGTGCTTGACGCAGGAGTAGTAGGGTTACTAAATGTTCTTGAAGACGAAGGTCTGTTATCACTACTTGAGTTTGATGTTTGAGGAGCGAAGTCTCTGTTATTATCATTTGATGATGATTGATACCTCCGAGGACTACTTTCCGAGGGAGCTGAGAAAACTCTTCTAAGTACATTTCCAACTCCGGTTTCTTTCGTTGCTTTAAAAGTTCTGGTAGGAGGAACATTTGGGGCTTGTGAGCCTGGATGATAGATTACACCATTGTCTCCTCTCGCACCTGTGTTGGGTGAGTTATAAGCTCCCAGACTATATTTACGTGGTCCTCTGTTTGTATTTATTTTATTTGATCCAGACGGAACTACAATTATCGGCGCATAATAAGGGGAGTAATATCCGCTGTAATAATTGCCTCCATATTTTGAATATGGATTGTAGGAATACGGATCATAGAACGGATCAAACCTTTGAGAATTATAAATAGAGTTATAACCGTAAGGGTTATACGAATATGGATTGTATGAATACCCGTTATTATAATAAGGGTTGTATCCTGTTCCTAAACTAATAGAAACATTAGAGCGGTATCTCGAATCACGAATTCCACGACGGATATCTTCTTCCTCCTGGTTTCTATATCGGTATGAATCCCTCTCGTCCTGATTTTGTGTGGACACATAAACCTCTCTTACCGGAGCGGGAGAATAATATACGTCATCCGGAGTTTGGCCTGTACGATAAGCAGTACTACAACTGCTGAATGCAACTGCCAGAGCAATTAAAAGTATGTAGTTTGTTTTCATGGCTTTAAGTTTATTAGAATTAATTATGAAGTTTTACTTTTGCGCCTTGTTAGTGTAAATTTAAACAATAAAGTACATTGTTAAGACGGAAGAGGAAAAGAATCGTTGTTAAAACTTAGCTAAGAAAAGAAAAAATTATATAAAAATAATTATAAACGGAAAAAGATAATGAGTAAAGAAATTACAAGTAGAGAAGCAGATTATTCGCAGTGGTATAATGACCTTATCTTAAAAGCTGGTCTTGCTGATTACAGTGATGTTCGTGGCTGCATGGTGATTAAGCCTTATGGCTTTGCCCTTTGGGAAAATATGCGTGATCAACTCGATAAGCGATTTAAGGAAACGGGTCATCAGAATGCATACTTTCCTCTTTTTATTCCGAAAAGTTTTTTGAGTAAAGAGGCAGCCCATGTGGAAGGCTTTGCAAAGGAATGTGCCGTGGTTACTCACTATCGTTTGATGAATGATCCAAATGGAAAGGGAATTATTGTAGATCCGGAAGCAAAGTTGGAGGAAGAATTAATTGTGAGACCAACTTCTGAAACCATCATTTGGAATACCTACAAAACATGGGTACAATCATACAGGGATTTACCACTATTAATAAATCAGTGGGCAAATGTAGTAAGATGGGAAATGCGTACGCGATTGTTTTTGCGTACTACAGAATTCTTATGGCAGGAAGGCCATACAGCTCATGCCACGGCACAGGAAGCCATAGACGAAACGATACAAATGCTAAATGTGTATGCTGAATTTGCTGAGGAATGGATGGCCATGCCTGTGATAAAAGGGATCAAAAGCATCAATGAAAGATTTGCGGGAGCAGAAGATACTTATTGTATAGAAGCTTTGATGCAGGACGGAAAAGCTTTACAGGCGGGCACTTCACATTTTCTCGGACAAAATTTTGCAAAAGCTTTTGATGTAAAATTCAGTGATAAAGAGAATAAACTCGATTACGTGTGGGCTACAAGTTGGGGAGTAAGTACACGTCTCATTGGAGCTTTGGTGATGGCTCATAGTGATGATGATGGATTAATCTTGCCACCAAAGTTGGCGCCCATTCAGGTGGTTATTGTTCCGATTTATAAAGGTGCTGATCAAAAGGCCGCCATTGATGAGAAAGTAAAAACATTAATGGAGAATTTAAAAGCGTTGAATATCTCAGTTAAGTATGATGATGATGATAGCCGCAGGCCCGGTTGGAAATTTGCTGAATATGAAATGAAAGGAGTTCCAGTTCGTGTTGCCATTGGTACGCGTGATCTTGAAAACAATGTGGTGGAAGTGGCACGTAGAGACAATAAAACCAAAGAAACTATTTCGATTGATGGCCTTGCTACATCGATACAAGTATTGTTACATGATATCCAGGAAAACATTTATAACAGAGCCAAAACCTACCGCGATGAAAACATCCGAAAGGCTGATACCTGGGATGAATTCATGAAACTGCTTGATGAAAAGGGAGGATTTATTTCCGCTCACTGGGATGGTACTGCCGAAACTGAAGATAAAATTAAGGAGCTTTCAAAAGCTACTATACGTTGTATTCTGCTTGATAATCCAAAGGAGGAAGGTGCATGTATTCTAACCGGAAAACCCAGTTCTGAAAGAGTGTTATTTGCAAGGGCTTATTAAGAACTTTTAAAAAAAGTCTTTTCGAAATACAAGGATTGCCTGTTAGGTATCCTTTGTAGGTTTTTACATTAGCGTCTTTTAGAACTTAAAAAAAATTCAAAATTTCTTTCCTGCAATTTTTTATACGAAGCCTTTCTCCTTTCGGAGAATGCTATCAATAAAATTACGGTCTCATTTTTTTCAAAATATTTCTTCTGAAAAATAAGCGGTTTTATTACTTGTCGTAAAAATAATTTTGCTTAATTTCCCGATTCATTAAGTAGCGTTATTGCAAGTTTTGCAATTGTTGGAAATGATTTAGCTTAAATAATGTTTCTAATTGCAATTATTTTATGCAATTATTGCAATAAAAATAAATTTGAAAAAAGTTGGTCAAAGATTTTTTTTAACCTTAAAAAATTTGTTTATGAGAATTCAAATCTTTTATTGGAAAGCTTCCCAGCATGGTTTTTTAATTATATAAAATAGGACGGTATTGATCTCATCCAATTCTTCCGGGGAGAGGTCTATTCCAAATTCTTAATAATGTTTTCAAACTCCAAATGTGTCTTTATTTTTTTACCAAACTGAATTAAATTATCATGAAAAGATCACTATTAATTTTGTGCAATGTTCTCTTGCTATCCTTCTTTGCACAATCACAAAGCAAAGTTACCGGTGTGGTAACTTCTGCACGAGAGGGTAGTAACCTTGTAGCAAGTGTGCTTGTGAAGGGGGCAAAACAGGGCGTTTCAACCGATGCCAACGGAAAATATTTCATTGATGTTCCATCCGGAGCAGTATTGGTGTTTTCTTCTGTAGGCTATAAAACTTTGGAAGTTCCTGTAAGTGGCCGAAGTGTTGTTAACGCTACCTTAGAAGGAGATGCACAAGCTTTGGATGAGGTAATTATGGTTGCCTACGGAACTGCAACTAAAGGAACCTTTACCGGTTCGGCGGATGTAATTAACGCTGACGAAATAAAAGACAATCCTTCTACCTCATTTCAAAATTCATTGGTCGGTAAGGCTGCCGGTGTGCAGGTTACCACAGGGTCTGGTCAAGCAGGTTCTACCACAAGTATCCACATTCGTGGTATTGGTTCAATGAACGCTTCCAACGAACCATTATATGTAATCGATGGTGTTCCTGTAGTTTCAGGAAGTTCAGGCCAATTGAGCGATTACATTTATGCTACGAATAACGTGATGAATACAATCAATCCAAACGATATTGAATCCATCACTATTTTAAAAGATGCGGCAGCTTCTTCTTTATATGGATCAAGGGCGGCAAATGGAGTGGTGGTGATTAATACGAAAAAGGGGAAAGCAGGCAAACCTAAAATTAACCTTAGGTCTTCAATTGGGCTTACGCCTAAATGGGCCACAGACAATTATGAGATTGCTCCAATACAAGAGCAAGTAAATATGTTGTATCAAATATTTTATGATTACCGCCTTTCCAATGGAAGGACACCGGAATATTCCAATTCAGATGCGCTTAACCGCTTAAACGGAAAATTCAAAAAGCACGGGTATTATTTTGAAACTGCTGGTACAGGGTTGTATGAGAATGTGATGATAAAGGGTATGACTGATGGATTGGTAAACCGCGAAGGCAAATACTTTGATTGGGAAGATGCTCTTTTTAGAACAGCAGTGTATCAAACTAATGATATATCAGTAAGCGGTGGTGATCAAAACACTAAATACTATTCTTCATTATCATACACAAAAGACCAAAGCAGGGTTAAGGTTAATGATTTTGATCGTATCACAGGACGTGTGAATGTATCTCAGAAGGTGGGTAAGCATGTAGAATTCCTGTCCAATATAAATATTGCCAAAAGCAGCTTATCCGGTTATAATGATACCAGGAATACCGGATCAAACTATTTTATGGAAAGCCGAAACTTACTTTGGGGATTATATTGGCCTACTGATTACAAAACCGGTGCTGACTATACTACACGATACGGTAGCTATGCACAGAACAATATTTATTATGATAAAGAATGGGAGAATAAAGGAACCACTTTGAGAATATCAGCAAACGAAACCGTTGTAATAAACATTCTTCCCGAATTGAATCTGCGGTCAGTATTTTCTTATGATAATGCGCAATCGAAGGATCATATTTATTACAGCGCAAAGCATTTTAATGGATCTACTACAAATGGTTCCGTTACAGAAATGACTACGAACGTAAATAAGATTGTATCATCTACAACATTAAATTACAATAAGAAATTTGGCGAACATGGACTTGGTTTATTAGCTGGATTTGAAGCCGAAAAAAATGTAACAGACTACCAACGCTCCACAGGAACTAATCTTCCCTCCAGCTCTTTACATACAGTAGCAACCGCTGGTGTGTTAGATGCAACAGGCTATTCGTGGGGGAACACTATTGAATCTGTTTTATCCAGAGCGGAATACAATTACAACCAGAAATATTATGCATCTGCATCTTACCGTCGCGATGGATCTTCAAGGCTGGGACCCGATACAAGATGGGGTGATTTTTGGTCTGTTGCAGGATCATGGAGAATCAATAAAGAATCTTTTATGGCAAATGTGGATGCAATAAGCAATCTGCGTCTTAGGGCTTCTTATGGAGTTAACGGAACTTTGCCTTCTGCCAATTTTGGATGGAGATCACTTACTGGATATGGCAATAGTTACATGGCGAATGCAGGCGGCGGAATAATCTCCATCGCGGACCCCGATCTTAAATGGGAAACCAGTTACACTTCAAACTTAGCGTTGGAATTTGGATTATTTAATCAAAGATTATTTGGTTCAATTGAATACTTCAATCGTAATTCAAAAGACTTGTTACAGGACGTTCCGATTTCAAGAGTAACAGGATTTAGCTCAACACTTAAAAATGTAGGTGAAATCAATAATCATGGAATTGAATTGGAATTAGGAGGCGATATTATCAATAATGGAAAGGTAAGATGGACTGCCAGTGCCAATGCTTCTTTCATCAAATCTGAAGTGACTAAATTATATAAGACTGCTGACCAGGACAAGGGCCAGGACATCATTTGGAAAGATCCAACAGGAGGCGATGCAAGGGCACAGTTTATTTATCGCGAAGGAGAATCTACTCTTGCTTTGTATGGTTACGAATGGGGTGGTGTTGATCCTGAAAATGGTAAAAACAGGTGGTACGTAAATGATCCTTCAGATATAAAGGCTGGTGCTTTTCTTCTAAACGGACGCGGTGCGTCTTATGATTATAGTGATGCAAATTATGTGATCATTGGAAACGCATTACCAAAAGTATTTGGTGGCCTTAGCACTGAAGTAGAATACAAAGGAATTTCATTAGGTGTGAATTTTATTTACAAAATAGGT
Source organism: Ginsengibacter sp. (assembly GCA_039918315.1). Classification (GTDB taxonomy): domain Bacteria; phylum Bacteroidota; class Bacteroidia; order Chitinophagales; family Chitinophagaceae; genus Ginsengibacter. The sequence continues at coordinate 6,438 of JBDSHT010000298.1, forward strand.
GGCGATTTATATGACGGCGCATTTAAAGATGTTGCAGATGATGGATACTATTGGGAAAGAATTCGTTCCCAATATCTGTATGATAACATGTGGACTGAAAATAATAAAAATGGCACCTTACCTAAACTGGATGGTAATGACTTAACAGATCCTATGCAGTTTAGCAGCCGTCAAATGCATGATGCCAGCTTCCTGAGACTGAAGAACATAACACTTGCTTACAGTTTGCCAAAATCAATTATTAATAAAATCGGAATTTCCAATACCAGGTTATACTTTAATGGTGCAAACCTTCTTACTTTTTCAAAGTATAAAATAGCAGATCCTGAAGTGGGCCAGTATGGTACCAGGGGATGGGAAACTCCTTATGGAAAAACATACACTTTTGGAATTGAATTAAGTTTCTAATGATTTTAAATTTAAATAAAATGAAAAAGATAAAAATATTTATTGCAGGTTTCCTAATACTTGGTTTATCTGCCTGTAACAAAGATTTCCTTGATGTGCCTCCGACGAATTCGGGTGACTCTAAAACTTCCATTCAGACTGCTGCTGACGCAAAAGTGATGATCAACGGTTTGATGAATAAAATGGTTAGCTCGAATTATTATGGCCGCAATTATATAATGTATGGCGATGTAAAAGGTGGTGACCTGACAATTTTTTCGCAGGGCAGAGGACTTGATGCACTTTACACTTTTAATCATTCAGTTACTTCCAATAATTATTCCGGATTCTGGAACTATCTTTATCAATGTATTCTTCAAACCAATAATCTTCTTGCCAGTATTGACAAGTTGAAAGCGGACGGATCTACTGAAAATTTTGATAGTTACAAAGGCCAGGCTTTAACTGCCCGTGCCATGTTGTATTTCGACCTCGTTCGTCTTTATGGAAAATCCTACACGTATGATAAGGCGTCATTTGGGGTGCCCAATATTACTGAGCCTTTAATAGCTTCTGCACAACCGCTTCGTGCAACCGTTGAACAAAATTATACCCAAATAATGTCTGACCTTACCACTGCGGCGCCATTGCTTTCTAAGTCAAAGGCTAATGGCTATCTTAATTACTATGGCAACATGGCTTTGCAGGCACGGGTTAATTTAACTATGGGCAAAAATACTGAAGCACTTACAGCGGCTAAAGAAGTTATTAGTGGCCCTTATTCTTTATACAGCAATGCCAATTGGGTAGGATCCTGGAAAACACAGTTTGGGAGTGAATCCATTTTTGAGTTGAACATAGCAGAAAAGGAAGGAGACCTTACAACCTCTTCTTTAAGTTTTTATTTAAGACGCAAAGGTCAAGGATCAGGAAGTGCTGCAGGTTGGTTTATGGCGAGCGATTATTATTTGGCAAGACTTGCGCAAGATCCTGCTGATGTAAGATGGGGCGTAATGAGCTTCGATGAAAGTTCAAGCACCCATTTGGGCGCAAGCTACAAATACAGTGGTAGCGTAGCTTTGGAAGGTGATGGAAAATCTACAGCAACTGCGGTAAACATAAAAGTTATTCGCCTTTCTGAGATGTATCTTATTGCTGCAGAAGCTGCCCTTACGTCTGATAAAGTAGCTGCTGCCGGGTATCTAAACGCCATCCGTAAAAGAGCGCCAAATCTTGCTCCCGCTACTAATATGACGATCACATTAGACATGGTGTTAGATGAAAAAAGTAAAGAATTGTTTACTGAAGGGCAACGTTATTTCGACATGCTTCGGTTAAATAAAACGATAACTTTTAACGATGAATTTGGTGGCATTACAGTTTCTGCCAGACCAAAATCAATCGACAGAACGTTCCCGAAAGCAATATTGCCAATTCCGCAGGATGAGATAAATGCCAATCCTGGTCTGAAAGCTCAACAAAATGGGGGGTACTAATTTTTAAGAAATAATACAAACCAAAAAGCCTGATCGAAATTTTGATCAGGCTTTTTGATTAAAGAGGTTTTTAGGTTCTAATTTACTTTACTTCCTCTTCACATTCCTTTAATTCCACTTCTTTTATTTTGGCTTCTACATTTTCTTTTTTCATACCTACCCGCAAGAATCCAAAAAGACTCATATAGATGTTGGCAATCCATACCAATGCAAAAAAGGAAATTAGATATCCACGCCAGTCATTAAATAACAAATGATAACGCGTGACGAATAAAAAGAAAAGAACCACATAATGGCTGAAGCAATATTCACAAGTAAATAAATAAAAAATTTTTCTTTGCAATAACGTCGAACATTCTTTTGATTTTTTTTCACAGAATTCCCTGGGTTCTTTAAACACTTCTTCGTGGGTAACTGTCCAGGCTACGCACGCAACGGGAATTGCGAGAATAAAAAGATAAATAATCTGTTGTGACAAAGGAATCATGGTGCTAAAATGAAATCAATAAGATCCTTATTTAATTTATCTTTTTCTGTGTACCACAAACCATGAGGAGCGCCCTCATACACAACATACTTTGCACCTTCAATCATTTTCGAAGTTTTATCCGAGGATACTTCTATGGGTACAATAGCATCTTTGTCTCCATGAATGATAAGAGTGGGGACGTTAATTTTAGCAACATCATTTCTGAAATCAGTTGATGAAAATGACTCGGCACATTTTAGCGTAGCAACAGGTGATGCATCCATTACACGGGTTAAATTGTTAGCCAAAAATGCATCACTTACAGGATGGCTTAAAAGACTGACACCATAAAAACCTTTGCCAAAATTCTCAAAAAAATCAGGCCTGTCTCCTTTCATTTTTTGTGCCATACCATCAAATACTTCTGGTGGTACTCCATCTGGATTGTCTTCAGTTTGCAGCATGAATGGGAGTACCGTACTGATCAAAACTACTTTTGAAATTCGCTCATTACCGTACAGCGAAAAATACTTTGCCACTTCGCCGCCGCCCATTGAAAAGCCCACCAATGTTACATCCGAAAGGTCCAGTTCATCTAACAGGGCTTTTAAATCGCCAGCCAGCGTATCATAATCATACCCACTAAAATTCCGGCTGCTCTTTCCAAATCCCCTGCGATCATAGAAAATACATCGCATACCTTTTTGAGGTAATTCAGTCATCTGGTATTCCCACATCGAACCACTCATGGGCCAACCGTGAATGAAAACTACATTTTTTCCCGCACCCATTTCTTCATAATAAATGGAAGTGGGGTTAAGGTTTTGTTCGGAAGTAATAAAGGGCATAATTTATCTTTTTTAATTTGCTGTTTATTCAAAAAAAATAGAAGAAAAATAAGTGTCATCTATTCCGCTTGGCCTACACTGTCAGCATCAATTTTATAATCTTCTTTTTCTGTGGTAACACCTGCATTATTTTTATCCTTGAGTGCAGAAGGTGCAGGATTCGCTTTTGGTGATTTACTTGTTATTTCATTTTGTTCGTCATATCCTGCATTGTTGGCTGAACCTTTTTTACTGCCGTCATCTGCTTTGTTTTTTTCGTGGTACTTTTTTGATCGTGAGTTCATTTAATAATAATTTATAGTTTGAATAATGAGATTAACAAATTATATACCTGAATTTTTAAGGATGTTGCTAAGAGAATCTTTTCGCATAGGTTACTTTTAAAACTGCATGGTAAACACACTGCCTGCACCTGCTTTAGACTGAACGTTGATGTTGCCCTTATGCACCATCATTATTTGTTTGCACAAACTTAGACCAATTCCACCTCCCGATTTTTTTGTACTGAAAAAAGGTACAAAAATCTTTTCCAACACTTCCTCGCTCATGCCTTTTCCATTATCTGAAACTTTGATGAAAACTTTCCGGTTACTATTTTCCCCGGCAGACAAAATAATTCTTCCTGTTTCGGTTTCTTTTACGGCATCAATCGCATTTATCACGAGGTTTATTAAAACCTGCTCCACCAAAGTAATATCTGCTTCTAATATTAAGCCCATTTCTTTTAGCACAATTTCCATTTCAATATTCTTCTGATCCAAAGTAGGCTGCATTAAATTAAAAATATTTTCAAAAAGATCTCTAATCAGGATGGTAGATAATTGGGGAGTTGATATTTTATTGAGATTGCGATAGGTGCCTGCAAATTTTAATAAACTTTCGCTCCTGTTTTTTATAGTTTCAATGCCTACTTCAAGGTCATCAATTTCTCCGTTCTCATTATTTAATTGATGTCTCGATTTTTCGAGCCTGTTCTTTAGGGTACCTGCGAGAGATGAAATGGGAGCCACAGAATTCATGATTTCATGAGTCATTACACTAAGCAGTTTTTGCCAGGCCTTTGCTTCTGTTTCATCCACTGCTTCATTGATATTTTGAAACGCGATCAACATAAATTTTTTTCCTTCGGTCTGAAAAGCAGTCGCCGAAAGTAATACTTTAAAATTTCCCTTTTCAGGATGGGCATCGGTAATTTTTCCATCACCTGGTTTTAGTTGAATAATTTCATGATAGAGTTCACTATCTCTTTTTTCTAAAGAATGAATCGTTTTTAGATAAGGGAGTTGAAGCATTTGTTTCAACGATTCATTCATCCAAAGCACTTCACCCGTTTCGGCGTTATAAGAAAGGATTCCTGTGTTTACGAGCTCAAGAATTTTCTGCAGGTATTGGTACTGCACTTCCTTTTCATTACTCATTATTTTAAAGGCATCATTGATCTGGTTGAATCCTTTTCTCAATCCTTTTAATTCAACAGGGGCATGGGATATATTAAAGTGGCGCGAAAAATCCCGATACTGCACCGATTCAATAAAATTGTTTAACTCAACAAAAGCTTTGCGTTGTGAATGATAAATATTATACAATTGAAACAATACGACCGGCACTGAAATAAAGAGATAAGGGATCATGCCCTTTACCAAAAAAAAAGAGGTAAGGGTCAGTGTTATAAACAACAGAAGTATCTTCATCAAGATTTTAAATTCGATACGCTTCAACATAAAATTAAAATTGTTTGTTGTTTAAATTACCTGATATTATTATCCAGCTACTTTCCTAAATTTCATACTTATTCAATCTCCTGTAAAGCGCTGTGCGGGTCAATCCCAATTCCTTCGCCGCTTTGCTTATGTTACCATTGTGCTTATCGATTACTTTTAGGATTGCATTCTTTTCCAGTGTTCCTAAATGAAGAGTTTTGTTTTCATTTTCTTTTTCATCATCCACTGTCTTTTCCATCGGTGAAAAAATAATATCGTCTGGTGGAAGTTCTTTTTCATCCGACATAATCACAGCTCTTTCCATGATGTATTGGAGCTCCCTAACGTTTCCGGGAAAATTATAATGGTTCAGTTTTTCAATTGATTTTGTACTCAGTAACGGTTGGGTTTTTAAATACTTTTCTGAATAAACTTTTAAAAAATAATTGGCTAGCAGAATTATATCGCCTTCTCTTTTTCGAAGTGGTGGCATCGTTATTTCAACTGTATTAATTCTGTAAACAAGATCTTTTCTAAACCGGTTTTCATTTGCCAATTCCTGGATAGATAGATTGGTAGCGCATATCAGCCGAATGTCTATGTTGATGGGTTCATTAGTTCCCAACCGGGTGATTTGACGATTTTGTAAAACACTTAATAATTTTGCCTGCTGCTGTAAGCTTATATTTCCTATTTCATCCAGAAATAAAGTGCCACCGTTTGCGGCTTCAAATCTTCCCTGTCTGTCTTCTGCTGCGCCGGTATATGCTCCTTTTTTATGACCAAAAAGTTCGCTCTCAAAAAGGGATTCTGTTAGAGCTCCGACATCCACTTTTATAAATGGTTTGCTGGCTCTGTGTGATTTTTTGTGCAGCGATCTCGCGATCAAGTCTTTGCCGGTCCCGTTTTCACCGAGCACCAAAATGTTAGCATCTGTTGGAGCAATTTTTTCAACTTTATAAAAAATATCATTCATCACTTCCGACTCTCCGGCGATCCCATCGGACTGGTTGGCTTCCTTCTTTATATCGTTACTTCCTTTTACTTTGTCTTTTTCTTTTAATAAGTTTTTAATGGTGTTTACCAACCGCTCATTGTCCCACGGTTTTACAATAAAATCTGAAGCTCCTTCTTTTACGGAACGAACGGCAAGGTCTATATCTCCATAAGCGGTAATCATAATTACCAAAGCTTGTGAGCCGGATTCTTTTATTTTTTTTAGCCAAAATAACCCTTCATTTCCTGTGTTGATGGAGCTGATAAAGTTCATGTCCAGTAAAATAATATCAAAAGTTTGCGAGGATAAAAGTGATAAAATATTTTCCGGATTTTTTTGGGTAACTACTTCTTTCGCTTCCGTTTTTAATAATAAGCGGACAGCAGTCAATACGTCGGTATCATCGTCGATTACTAATACCCGCGCGTTTTTTAATTGGATCATTTTAATTCATTTTTTAGGGAATGAAACCGTTTGAATGGTTTGCAAGTTTACCATATTTAAAAGTATCATTTCAAGAATTGTTTGTAAAAATATTTTGTACCATACTGTGTCAAAAGCGGATATCTGCTGTATCAAAATCGAACACTCGTGTTTTCTTTCAATTTAAAAACAAGTTGGAAAACAGTTAGTTATAAAATGGCACAACATTGTTTATCATGTTGGCATCACAAACAATTTAAAAAATAAATACTAAGTGTAACTAAAAGTGAAGATGACCGTTTAAAAACAAAAATTTTCATTCAAAATTAAAAATTAAAAAATCATGGAACTTCAAAAAAATCAATCAAAATTGTCCACATCAAAAAATGAAATTGAAAATTATTTTGTGGAAATCAAAAAAGAAATGTTGGATGCAGAAAGTGAATTTCGTGGGCAGGTAAAAAAGATTTTCAGCCGGGCAGATCTTTGGAACATTCAACGTCAAAGACGATTTACAAACATGAGGCGATATTTGTAATTTAGAAGATTCTGAATCTAAAATTAAATACCTTTTTAGGTAGCTGCGGATTGTATCAAAAGCAAACACAGATTGTATCAAAATCGAACACTTTTAGAATCTGATATTGTATAGAGCCTTGAAAAGCAGTAGTTTAATTCATGGCATAAATTTGCTTATCATATCATCCAGGTAATTGTAACTGCCTATAAAATTCGAAATAAAAATGGATAGAGTAATTGTCAAAAAGAGATGGACTTCCAAAAAAATACTGACCATTGCAGGTGTCGTGGCACTCGTGGCATTGATAGCAGGAAGTTATTATTTCACATCAGGCAAAAGCAAGCTGAATGTAGATACGGACAGAATTACAATCAGTGAAGTTTCTAAAGGGAATTTTAAAGAATTTATTCCTGTGAATGGTGTGGTACTTCCTTTGACCAGCATTTACCTGGATGCAATGGAAGGTGGCCGTGTTGAAGAGAAATTTGTGGATGATGGTGCCATAATGAAAAAGGGTCAACCAATATTGAGGTTGTCAAATACTGATCTGCAATTGGGGCTCGTTACTCAACAAACCAATGTATATAATCTGCTTACTCAAATGCAAATTTCTAAAAATGCGGCGCAGCAAAACACGGTAAGTAAACTTAATGCGATGACCGATGTGGAAAGCCAACTGAAGGAAGCAGAACGCATTTATAATCTGGACAAAAAGCTTCTTGATCAAAAAGTAATTGGAACCCAGGAATTTCAAAAAGCAAAAAACGATTACAACTATTATCTCGAAAAGAAAAAGCTTAGCGATAGGATATTGCAACAGGATTCTGTATCTACCCAACAACAGTTGTTGCAGGCCAGGCAATCGTTTGAGGGGTCTCAAACTGCATTGAATGTAATGCGGCAGAAAGTAGGCGATCTTATTGTCCGCTCTCCGATAGATGGACAACTGACATCCTTAGACGCAGAAATTGGACAGTCAAAAAACAAAGGAGAGCGTCTTGGGCAAATCGATATTACTACCGGCTTCAAAGTGAGGGTAGAAATTGATGAACATTATATTTCCAGAATATTTATCGGGCTGCAAGGTGAGTATGATTTTAATAATACAACTTACCATTTGGAGATTAAGAAAGTATATACACAGGTTACCAATGGCCGCTTCCAGGTGGACATGGAATTTATGGACGAGGTTCCCAAAGGAATCAGAAGAGGACAGACATTGCAAATACGGCTGGCACTAAGCGACGAAACTCAAGCGGTTCTTTTGCCCAAAGGAGGATTTTATCAACAAACAGGAGGCAACTGGATTTTT
>JBDSHT010000299.1:0-10502 GCA_039918315.1 Ginsengibacter sp.
GGCGCCGCGACCTCAGTCTGATCTTTACTAAAATAAAAGGTACTACCGCCATTAACGAAAGTGATCTCGCGCGGTTTATGATTGCTCACAGGAGGGTGAGTAATGGTAAGGGATATTTGCCGGTGGGGATGAAACAAGGGAAATAAGATTTCAGTGCTAACAATTATTCGATTACGGATTAAAGAATCTTTTCTTTAGAGACTTTGAATATTCGTAATTTCGGAAAACAATCGTGATGGAAACGCAGTTAGATTTAAACTAAACATTGATTATCCATATTTTTGCCTAGTAAATGAATTTTAAGAAAACATACAATATTGATCAACTAAGGGATTATTCTAGCCTATTTTCTCGTGGAGAAGTTAGTCGTTGGTATAGAAATGACTTCACTTCTTTGAATTTAAAAATTTCTCGGTACGATGCTTCTTATATCACCCAAAATTGCACTTACTTCTCGTATCTTAAACATATTTATAAGGTACTAGCAAAATTTTATCCCAATGAGTATGTTTATAAAAACGAGTTCATTAACAAACAATTAATAAAGGAACTAGGGGGCTCAAATTCAATTATATATAATGAATTTCGTTTAGGGAAAGCAGTGGCTGACATTGTAATGTTTAACGGGAATTCAAAAGTTTTTGAGATTAAAACATTATTGGATAAAGACTCAAGATTAAGCAATCAATTGTTGCAATATGGTAAACTATTTAATGAAGTATACGTAATTGCTCCAAAATCAAAAGTTGATAAGTATCTTAACCTTGATGGCAAAATTGGTATCATTTTTTATGATGAAAAAAGTGGAAATTTTTCATTAATTAGGCATTCTTCAAACAATTCTTTTATAGATGTGGACATTTTAATGCAAGTACTTCACACTCATGAATACATAAATATCGTAGAGAACTATTATGGAATCAAACCGGCCTTTAACGATTTTAATAAGTTTGACATTTGCAAGAATTTAATCAAACAAATCCCTTCAGAAACTTTAAATGAAAAGTTTATTGGAGTAATGAAGAAAAGAAAAATAAACAATGAATTCTCCAAAAAAGAAAAACACCTAAATCAGATATTCCTTGCTCTTAACTTATCTTGTAAAGATAAACAGGTGTTATTAACAAATTTAAGCTCGAACATAACACATTGACAATATGTATTACCCCTATTTAAGAGCAAGGCAATTTGAGTTAATCTCTCTTCGTGAATTAGCTTCTGCAAATGTTCTGCAAAATTATGTTACTCCACTGCTAGAACCAGTAAAAGAAGCATTTAATAATTTAAATTTAGCGCATAAAATATTTCAAGAAAAAGGACTGAATTGCTTTTTGATCGTTAATCCACTTGTTGGGGAAATTCCAGGTGATACAAAAATATTTTTGGACTACATCTCTTCAGTTGATGATTGTCATTTCCTACCTGCTTTTCACTATACCAATAACAGAGAATTTATTACAAATTCTATTGCCAAATATAATTTATCCAATTGCCTAATAATTGGTTATGAAAATTTTAATGATGATACCAATTTAAGATTTTTATGTAGTCATGAAGACGTTTCACATATTATGATTTTCCAGCCTCATCAAAATCGAAGTCTAGACAGATTTATTAAAGCTTTAGGTAAAAATTATATTAGATTGGACGATGTATTTGAGAGGCAATTAAAGAATGCTGACTTCTTAGATATTTCAGCACACAAATTCAGTGAAGAACATCTCTACTATATTAAAGATGGTTACCAAGGGTTTTCGGATTTTACAGTTTTACCAAGTGAATATATAGATGGAGGAAGTACGCCGAGGGCTGTTGTAATTCATTTAACCTATATAAATAAAGACGAAGAAGATCAAATTTGGATTAGACATTTCACTTCTAATACCAATGATTCTATAGCAAACGTTCAAGGAAAATTTTCAGAAGCCGCAGAAAAAGCAATCACTTTTTGTGAAGCAGAACAGTTAACTAATTCAGCAATTGTCGAATTAGCGACATATTATAATGAAGGTAAATACCCCGGATTGGGAACTGTAAAAAAAATATCTTTAAAAAACCATTTACACATTGTAACTGAATATTTAGTAAAAAGGGATGCCTAACGTTTGTAAAAATTGTTTTTCTGATAGAGAATTAATTGGCTTTATAACTTCTCAGTCGAAATTTGATAATTGCAGTTTCTGTAATCTTAAAGATGTTGAATGCCTTCCAATTGAGGAGTTATTTGATTTTTTCAAAGAGCTATTAGGTAACTTTAAAAAAACAGATGACGGTGAAACCCTAAAATCCAAATTACAAGGGAATTGGAGCCTTTTTAGTTCTTTAGATATTGGGTACAATATATTAAACAGTGTAATTGATAAAATTGAGACGGAAATTACAAATGCAGATGAGAAGGTTGATTTTAGTGATGAAATTCTAGATAACGTAAATTATTGGGATAAATTAAAAAATCAGTTGATTTGGGAAAATAGATATTTAACAGATATTAACTACCTCACTGACGAACTAGGCTGGGACGGTTTTTTTGGAAGCCAAATTGCCTTGTCACCAGACGCAAAATTATATCGTGCCAGAATTCACCAGTCAAGTTCTGAATCGCGATACGCAATTGATAAAATGTTTTGTCCACCGAAGGATAAAGCAACTGCGGGAAGAGCTAATCCTATTGGAATCCCATTCCTTTATTTAAGTGACAATGATAAAACAGTTTTATACGAGATTAGAGCCTCATATTTAGATGAAGTTTCCATTGGAACATTTATGTTAAAGGAAGAACTTACAAGTGAAATTCTAATTTCTGACTTTACGGAAAGCATAACAATATTTCATCCTTCAAGAGTTAGTGAAAGAATTAAAGCAACACTTTTAAAACAAAAAATTAGTGCTGACTTATCAAAACCTATGCGTAGATATGATTCTGAACTTGATTATATTCCAACTCAATTTATCTGTGAATTTATTAAAGTATATACTGGTGTTCAAGGAATAAAATTTAGGAGTTCGTTGCATACAGTAGGAAATAATATTGTAATCTTTAACCAAGAAATCATGCGTTGCATTGAAGTAGATAAAGTAAAAATAAGAAAAGTATCAATATTTATTTAAAACGTTACCACTAGCATTTATTAGGAAGTTTTAATCTTTGCATTCGAATTTACCCTGCTGTCCTTAGACTGTTAAAGTAACAAAGTTACTGCTGGCCGGTATTTGGGCATGGCATTACGAAAAATATACAGTATGCTTATTTACGAATTGGAAAATTAAAAAAAAGTATGATTCACTTTTCACAAATTGTAGTCAAACCTCAAACGATTGAGTATTGGCGAAATCCAACTAAAGAGGAAATTAAGTTTGGCTATGGCGCGATTCATTATCGAGAATTTGATTTTGATACCTGCTTTGATAAAAATGGATATTTGAAGCAAACTATAAAAGCTGCTAATGATAAATTAAAATACCATCGCTAATCTTATTTATACAAGACAGATTGGTTTTCTTATTTGAACTTTATGAAAAATATACGGCAGATTTGTTTACAAAAGAGAAAAAAGATTGTTTAAACAGGGAATGGGTTTCCCGCTAAAAACTGCGATCTGACCTTTGGTGCCGACCGCTATGCTAAACGTGGTGCCGACCGCTATGCTAAACGAAATGCGAACGAAAATAGTGGACGAAATACAACGCATCAGGCAGCGGTGGCACTGTAAAAAAGACTCGAATAAAAACAAGTAAAATTAAACGAGACAATGGCAGAAAATAAAAACGTAATCAAAACAGATGATCACAATCCAAGGCCTTTTTTTCAAACTTACTTTCACGGGACAAAGGCAGACTTAAAAATCGGAGACTTAATTAAGGTTGGTCATAATTCAAACTATGGACAAAGAAAAAATGCAAAATATATTTTTTTATCTGCAACGCTCGATGCTGCCATTTGGGGTGCCGAACTAGCTTTTGCTGATGGAAAAGAAAAGATCTATTTGGTAGAGCCAACCGGAGAGATCGAAGATGACCCTGACCTGACAGACAAAAAATTTCCAGGCAATCCAACAAAATCATATCGATCCTCTCAACCATTTAAAGTTGTGGGCGAAGTTACAATTTGGCGAGGCCACAAAACTGAACAGGTTAATGCAATGAAAGAGACCTTGGAAAGACTTAAAGAAGAAGGAATTAATTCTCTGAATGACTAAAATAAGAAAACAGATAAAAAATGAAAAAAAGCAAATTACTTCAGATGCACAATATGGGTATTGTTGTAGAATCTCTTGATAACGCCATTTCGTTTTTCACAGAAATAGGTCTAAAGCTCGAAGGTCGTGCCACCATCAAAGGGGAATGGTCTGGTCGGGTCACAGGACTGGAATCTCAAGAGGTAGAAATCGCTATGATGGTTACACCCGATGGACACAGCCGGCTTGAGATCTCGCGTTTTCTCACCCCACCAACTATTTCAGATCATCGGGCAGCACCTGTTAATTCCCTCGGTTATCTACGCATTATGTTCTCTGTTGAAAACCTTGACGAGCTTGTATCCAGGCTTATTAAACAAGGTGCTCAACTGGTAGGTAAAATTGTTCAGTACGAACACTCGTATCGTCTCTGCTACATTCGCGGAGTCGAAGGGCTGCTAATTGGACTGGCAGAACAATTAGATAACAAATGATTAAATAGTTGTACTGGGAAACTCTGACCCTCGCCTTGATTCCTGGCACACGAAACAAATTTTCTACCTTTTATGGCAGGATTAAAAATACATTTCGCATGTAAAGGAATCCTTTGTTGAAATCAATAAAATATATTTCTTCACTGCCTCAATACATTTATCAGGTATCGGCAAGATTGTATGAAACGGGATTGATGAATGTTTCGTGTGCCGCGAACGATGGATCTTTGACCTGATTTAGGTCCCCTACCTCGAATGACTATTGGCACGATATTTTAAATAACTTTTACACTGAGAACGTAAATATTATTTGACAATTAAATTTATAACTTATGGAAAAGAATTTAATGGCGGAGGCATCGGTAAAAATCAATGCATCCATTTCTAACGTTTGGAACGGTCTTACAGACCCTCAAATTCTTAAAAAATACATGATGGGTGCCACCGTTGAATCTGATTGGAAAAAAGGCAGTCCAATAACATGGAAGGGAGAGATTAAAGGTAAAAAGTACGAGGATAAAGGGGTAATTCTGGAAGTACAGCCGAAAAAGAAATTGCAGTATTCTCATTTTAGCCCAACATCCGGAGAGAAAGACACAATTGAAAATTACCACACAGTGACCGTTCGTTTGTCAGAAGATAATGAAGAAACAACAGTTTCATTATCCCAGGATAAAAACAAAACAGAAAAAGCAAAAGAGGAATCTGAAAAGAATTGGAAAATGATGCTTGAAGGATTAAAAAAAGTTCTTGAAGAGGAAAAAAAATAAATGGTTTTAAAAATTGCAGCCCGTCGCTCTGGTTCCTTACACACAAAACAATTTGTTTTAAATCGTTGCCAGGTCTGGCTTTAGGTACTTTGTCATTCTCAAGATTTTAAGAACAGAGAAACTTTTCGTGTGCCAAGAACCATGGTCCGCATCACCTTTTTATTTTGAGTTTTCTTAGAGTAGCTGTGCAATTTCAGGATGCCCCTACCTAACCGCATTTCCCACTATCTTTTCAATTATCTAAAAGAAAATATGAGAAACCGAAAAGTTGCGCATATATTTGCAACCGATTAGTTTCATTAAAACGAACAGACAAATGCGTAGAGACATTTTTCAGGCAATTGCAGACCCAACAAGACGAGCCATTATCGTCTTAATTGCATTACATGCAATGACACCAAACGCCATTGCCGACAACTTCCATACGACACGACAAGCTGTGTCAAAACATTTACGCATTCTGACGGAATGCGAACTTGTAAAACAGGAACAAAAAGGACGGGAGATTTATTACTCTCTGGAAATTGACAAAATGAAAGAAATAGACAAATGGCTGGCTCAATTCAAAAAAATATGGGAAACAAAATTCAACCAGTTGGACGACTTATTATCAACCATTAAAAAACAGAAAAAATGAGAAATTTATTATTCGACTTTATCGTTGACAAATCAACAAAAACAGTATTTGTAAACAGAGAATTTGATGCAGACCTTTCTTTAGTTTGGGACGCATTCACAAAACCGAAAATCCTGGACCAGTGGTGGGCACCAAAACCGTGGAAGTCAAAAACAAAAGTGATGAATTTTGAAGTAGGCGGAAAAAGATTTTATGCTATGGTGGGCCCGGAAGGTCAGGAGCTTTGGTCAGTTCAAAAATATACTTCTATTAGTCCCAAAACCAATTTTAAATATTTGAACGCGTTTGCAGATAAAGATGAAAACCTCCAATTACCGGGTTCTGATTGGGATTTGAATTTCAGCGAACAAAACGGGATCACTAAAGTTAGTATTGTTATTTATAATGAATCACTGGAACGAATGGAACAGCAGATTGAAATGGGTTTCCAGGGTGGATTTACAATGACATTGAACGAATTAGAAATACTATTACAACACTTAAAAAAATAATGCAACATGGAAAATAAAATAATCCCAAACCTTTGGTTTGATGGTAACGCAAAAGAAGCCGCTGATTTTTATCTATCTGTTTTTAAAGATGGCAAAATAATAAGTACCACCTATTATCCTACATCAGAAGCAGATGGTTTGGCGGATTTTCAAAAGGATTTTGCAGGTAAGGTTCTTACCGTTGAATTTGAGGTGTTAGGCATGCGTTTTATTGGAATAAATGCAGGTCCTTTATTCAAATTTAATGAATCAGTATCTTTTATGATTCCCTGTAAAAACCAGGAAGAAATAGACTATTACTGGAATGCACTTACAGCAAATGGTGGAGAAGAAAGCGTGTGTGGTTGGCTTAAAGACAAATATGGTTTGAGTTGGCAGGTTTGTCCTGAAAATTGGGAAGAACTTAATAAAAAACCAGGTGCATTTAAACGAATGATGGGAATGAAAAAGTTAATAATTGCCAATTTTTAAAATTAAGTGGAAGTGTAGAAAAAAAGATTGCCTCACCATGATTCGTGGCACACGAAACAATTGCTTTTCTACTTTTATGTCGGGATTAAAAATACATTTCGCATGTAAAGGAATCCTTTGTTGAAATCAATAAAACATATTTCTTCACTGCCTCAATACATTTATCAGGTATCGGCAAGATTGTATGAAACGGGATTGATGAATGTTTCCGTGTGCCGCGAAGCCAGGCCAGGCGCTTTTTATTTAGTGAAGTTTACAAATTCTGAGTTTGCAAACTTTGGAAAGCATTCAATTCTCATTTTTAGTTTACTAAGAAGTGCCGGGTGTATTAACTCTGGCGGGTATGAATCATAAGACAAAAAATAATGCAAAATAAATTTGTGTAGTTATATGACTACGCATATATTTGTAGCCAAATAGCTACATAATGAATTTAAGACGAGATGTATTTCAGACAATAGCCGACCCCACAAGAAGAGCAATACTATTGTTGGTGGCCTCACAGGCACTTACCGCTGGTGCCATTGCTGCCAACTTTGACACCGCGAGACCGACTGTTTCAAAACATTTACAGATACTTACTGAATGCGAGTTGCTCATACAAGAGCAAAACGGACGAGAAGTTTATTATCAAATTAATGCCAGTCAAATGAAAGAAGTAGCAGCGTTTATTGAGCCCTTCAGAATAATGTGGGACGATAGGTTTAATAAATTAGAAACTGTAATGAAAAAGTACCAATCAAAAAAAACAAAATAAAATGGAAACAAAAACAAAAATCATTGCAGAAGAAGGCAAACAGGAATTAAAGATTACAAGGGAATTTGATTTACCTGTTGAATTGCTTTTTAAAGCCTACACAGAACCTGAACTTTTAGAACAATGGATGGGCACAAAAGTGTTAAAGCTTGATAACAGAAAGTTTGGAAGCTATCAATTTGAAACCTCTCACAATGGGAATGTGGTTTTCAAAGCAAACGGTACGATCCATGAATTAGTGACTGATCAAAAAATTATCAGAACATTTGAAATGGAAAATGCGCCTGTTGGTGTTCAACTTGAATTCCTGGAATTTGAAAAACTGACTGACAATACAAGCCAACTAAATATCCAGATTATTTATCAATCTGCGCAGCACAGGGCACATCAATTGAAAATGCCTTTTGCCTACGGATTAAATATGGCCCACAATCAATTGCAGGAAATAGTAAGTAAATTAAAAAAGTAATTATGAAAAACAGAAACAAAATTATTTATTGGATTTCTACAGCGTTGCTTGCCACTGCCATGTTACAAAGTGGGACAATACAACTGTTCAAAATTAGAGGTGCCCTTTATGATGTCACCGCAATGGCACGTTTAGGCTATCCTGTTTATTTTTTAACCATATTGGGAATTTGGAAAATGTTGGGAGTTGTAGCTTTGCTGATTCCAAAATTTCCTTTAGTAAAAGAGTGGGCTTATGCAGGTTTCTTTTTTACTTTATCGGGGGCCGCTGTATCACACATAGCTGTCGGTGATCCCGCGAGAGAATGGTCCATTTCGTTGTTCTTACTCAGCATGACAATATTGTCCTGGTATTTCAGACCGGCGACGCGAAGAATAAATTTGCCGGAACGCGGGATACGTGTTCCGGCCTAATCAAAAGCGAAGTAGGACTGCAAGTTATAGTTTCAGAGACTATCACCACAGCCCTGAGTTTACTATGATACGATAGGTTTCCAAAACGAACCCCATCCTATCTTTTTACTTTTTCAACTTTGCGAATTCATAACAAGTTTGTAACCCACACCCCTCACATTTACAATTTTTAAACTAGAATCGCCTTCCAGTTTCTTACGCAGTTTGGAAATAAAAACATCCAGCGTACGGCCAATATAATTGTTATCATCTCCCCAAATATCTTTAAGGATGAGCTGACGGTCCACGGTGGTATTGGCCGCATTGTACAATAGAAGTAATAAGTCTGCTTCTTTACCACTTAACGGCACTTTTTCGTTCTCTACCAAAAGCACAGAATTTAGGGTATCAAAAAAATAATCCCCAATGGAAAGAAGGTGCCTATTGACTGGAGTTGTATTTATCTTTTTCTTTCTTTTAAGAGAATTTAAATATAAGCCTGCAAAAAAGAGCGAAGTGACAGACAGTATTATTATAAAGTAAGTGCTTTTATTATCTCCGAAAAAAGAACCCTGTAAAGGAGCACTGTTATCAGCCTCTACAATAGAAATTAAAATTTGATAACAATCTTTGGTTGGCATTCTGGAAGCACAGGGAATCATATCCAGCTTGCCTGAATTGGCTTTCTCGTAACTATAGATGATTTCGCCGGTTTCACAATTTTGCACTTCTACAATATAGCGTTTGGCAATACGGCTCTTCGTCATCACGCTGTCAATAGTCAACACAAGTTGCCCGGGGTTAAATTGAAAATCGGATTCAAATTGAATTTTGTACCGGTTCAAATCCTTTTGGATAGGTAATACCTGCGATGTGCTATCTCCGGAATTAAGTAAGATTTTATGCCCAATCATTCTCATGGAAACCATGATATGGCTTTCGTCAGTATCCGGTTTACCATAACACGGAGTAGTAAGCAAAATAATACCGAGGAAAGTAAGTAAAATTAGATTGAAATAGTTGCGGACCATTATTCAAATATACCGGAAACCAAAGTGCAGATTTAATGTTTTACACTTAGTTTACATTAATTTACCTTAATTGACCTACTCTCTATTTACAGCCTTTTACTTTTGGAAAAAGAAATGAAATGATGACAATAAAGATTTCCAGAATTTATGTAATAGCTCTCACTTTTATGTGCCTGTTAAGTTGTGTAAATAATAAGCCACTTGTTAGTTCCGCAGATGAGAATGCTGCACAAACAAGCAAGTTGTCTATTGTTGAATTGCTCAAAGAAAAGAAGGATCTGCCCATTAAAGAAAAAGTTGCGCTTTACTACAAACTTAAAAATGAAAATTCCGGTGCTTATACTTTTAAAGATGAATTACAACTCACTTTGTATGGTTACTCCTTTCTGTGGGAAAATAAAGTGGATGAGTCGATGGAAATATTTAAATTAATAATTGCGGAGTTTCCAAACTCTTCGAATGCGTATGACAACTTAGCCGAAGCCTATTTAAAAAAAGGCAACAAGGAACTTGCTCTTGAATATTATGGTAAAGCCCTTGCCTTGAATCCGGAAAATATTAATGCCGGGGATCAGGTAGAACGGATCCAATTTCCGGGCAGAGTACCTGAGAAACCAGCGGATAAGTTTGCCAAAACATTTGCCTCAGAAAAATACAAAGCAGATTTGGACCAATTAGGAAACACCTTATTAAAAATACATCCTAATGCGCTGAAGTTTATCTCAAGAGAAGCATTTTGGAAAGCGATTGAGATGAAGAAAGCACTCATTACTGACAACACAACTTATGGTGAATTTGCCTGGCATTGCAGCGAA
>JBDSHT010000300.1:0-7984 GCA_039918315.1 Ginsengibacter sp.
TCACGAACCATTTTATTTTGTATTTCGGTTCCTTAAAACACGCGCCGAGGTGCAAGTAGAATATTTTGATTCATTATTTTTTCATTCTTAGTTTGGTATTCCCAGAAGCTGATGTAGTTTGTTCAAATAGCGTAAAATGGTTGCCAACCTTTCAAAAGGTTGGCAACCCTTGAAGTTCACAATCTGGGAACCTTGACTTGTTTAACGTTTACACTTTATTCAGCACGCTTACAACCGGAGCGCTAATGACACCACCTTTTTTCATGGCTTCCTGAAGGCTTGGGTCGCTCCTAAAAGCATCCAAAACATCTGCGTCGGGCGCTTCAAAAATCATGGTTACATCATTTGGGTTTTTAACAGATGTATAAAGCCCCAGTTGTTTAACGCCCGCCTTGACGCGATTGACTTCATCTGCATCAAATATTGGTTTCCATTGTGCGAAGTCTTTCACTTCGTGTTGCATAATTACTGTTACCATGTTATTATGTTTTAGATTTCCTACTCGTTAGGCTTTTCGGAAATTGCCCCCGCAGAAAATGCCCGTGCGGAACAGGCCCGTTTTTTTAAGTGATGGCTGGATTTCACTTTTTTGTTAAACCTATAAGGTTTTTAAAACCTTATAGGTTTATTGATGGTAGATCCAACCGTTTGGTGGCGGTCTTTCCGGTCTGATGTATTTTTTAAACTTGTTCATAATTATTTATTAAGCATTCATTTTTGCCATCATCTCTTCCATATCTTCCGCAGTAGGCCCGTATATATTCGGATTTCTTACACCCATGTGACGGTAATACGTACTCAGTTGCCCGCGATGATGAACGATGTCATGCATCACCGTCCAAAAGATAGCGCTCATTGGATATGCAAATATTTTGTGGCCATCTACCTGGTATTCTACTATCTGTTCCTCCCATGTTTTGTCGTCTATGCCATTTAATTTTTCACCTACTTGTGTAGCATTTTTTTCAAAAGAATCCGCAGCTTCTGCTACACTTGAAAACTTTTTATCAGCCTTTTCATCAGAAATAAAAGTTTTGGTAGCATGATTTAATGATTCCGCGTGAGAAAGAATATGCCCTATTAACTGTGCAGCACTTCGGGCTTTTTCGTCACACCGGTAATTCAATTTGTCCATATCTTTTGGAAGAGCGTTTATAGCGCCCAATGTTTTTGGCATTTCTGCCTGCCATGTTTGAGTAAAAAATTCTTTGTTTGTCATTGAGTTTTATTTTTTATAAGTCCGGCAGCCGTTGAATGGCTGCCAGGCTTAGGTTTAATTGAATACGATTTTTGAAATTCAGAAACAAATTAATTGGACAGGTCCTCACTTAAAGTATAGAGGTATGACCAGCTTTTTTCAACTGCCCCTCTGAATTTTGTCCTAAGCGCATCGGTTGCTTTTAGTCCATTCACCTTTTCATATATTTTCCAAACCCCATCCCGGTCAATATCTAAATCGGCAAACCCCTTGTATGGTGTGGTTACAAAATAGTTGGCCCCGTCTGGTGTGCCACCTCTAAGTGTATACCAATAACTACCACTGGTTTTATCGGTGGTTTTCATCGCCGTGGAGACACCTTTAATAACTTCATTAAAATCTGTCGAATTTTTTACATTAAAAAAGTAAACAGAAATTAATTTTGTTCCTTCCACTCGTTCCATGCTAAATTCTGGAATTGTTTGCGCGATATTATATTCAATACTTTCTACATTGGGCATAATAAAGTTGGTTACGGTCGAGCGACAGGCATCTCCGGCAGGATCTTTTTTATCCATGTCAGCCCATTTGGCCATTGGCCCGGTAAGAACATATACGTTGCCTTTGCCTTGCACACGATGCCAGACATTCCAATGATCGGTGCCTTTATTTTTCAGATAGCATTCTTTATAAAGTTTTACACCTTCAATGAACTGTGCGTCGTGCCCTTGTTTTACGGTTATTTCCGTAATACCCAGGAGCGTACTCTTAGTGTCCTGCGCTTTTGTTGTTATTGGTAAAAGCAGCAGTAAATAAATTAATCCTTTTAGCACTTTCATGATAATTGTTGTTTTGTAAATCTTTCGATTTGGTTATTAAAAAAAAGTTTTTTTTATTTTTTATACACAATGATTCAGTGTCTCTTTTGCCGCAATAAATGCGACATCCAAATCTTTTTGGGCAAGCGAACTGTCATAAATAATTACAGGTTTTGCAAGAGGTGTTTCATTATTCAGCATTCGCGAAATATCAGAAACCGTATAGCTCTCATTGGCAATCAAATAATTTTTTCCATGAATCCCTTTTGTGGTAGCAGACTGGTACACCGCTTCTGCCACGTCTCTTACGTCGATCATTGAAAACATCGCATCTGTCGCAAACAACATTTCAACAAATGGATTGGCCGGTATTTTATTTTTTATCAAATACTGCATACCTGCTGATGTAGAATCTTTTCTGTTAGAAAGAGCGTTGCCCACAACCCACGTTGGTGAGATAGAAGAAATTTCAAATGATAGATCGGGATGTTCGGTAATAAATTTTCTTACTTCCTGGTCGGCCATAAATTTTGCCTGTGCATAAGGATGATCTTGTTCGCTCAAATAAGGAGTGTCCTGTTCTGTAAAAATATGATCAGCAGGATACGTTGCAGGGTTCAATGGAAAAGAAGTATTCCATGCAGCAATAGAAGCAATGATCACTACCTTTTTTAATTCCTTTGATTTTAAAATTGTATCTAAAAAATTTCGTGTACCCTGCACCGTTGGGTCAAACAATTCTGTTTGAGGATCTTTTACATCCAGAATAAAAGGAGTGCCGGCATGTACAAGAATATCACAACCATTGACGAAGTCTTTCAACATTGCAACATCGCGAACATCCAATGCGCAAACCTCAAGATTCTTCGCATTGGTAAGCGTCTGCAAATGTTCGTACTTGCTTTTGTTATTAATATCTGTGGAAGAAACTTTTACTTTATAATTTTCTTCTAAAAATATTTTGGTAATGTAACTGCCGATGAAGCCTGAGCCACCGATGATACCTACTGTTTGCATGATGTATGTTTTTAGAAATTTTATTATAGATCGTTTTTAAATAGAAGCGAATAATACTTCTCAGGTTCGTGTCCTTCACGAACCATTTTAATTTGTTTGTGTTCGGTTCGTGAACACGAACCTCGGATTTGATAGAAAGGCTTTTTAATCAATTTGCTTTAAGTGCTTCCATATCTATCTCAATCAATTGTCCCGGCAGTGCCAAACCTTTTACTTCAATCCAGTTACCGGTGGGAAATTGTTTTTTATAGATACTGTTACGAGAGCCTGCTACTTTTATAAACCCGGCCATATCGGTTGTGAAAATGTTTTCAGAATACACGTCATCAAAAGTGCAACCGTAATGAGCTAATATTTTTCCTAAATCACTGTAGCAATTTTTCATTTGTTGTTCCAGGTTGCCCGGTGCAATCAGCGTTCCTTTATCATCCATACTTACTGCGCCTGATATTTTAATATGGTTGCCAATTTTTACAGCATGGGTATAACCGTATTCTTTTTCTAAAGCCGGGCGAAAATTATAATAGTCCGGTTTTTCATCTGTTGAGATGGTAACTTTTTTATCAACAGTCATCGTTTGTTTTGTTGGCTGTTTGCAACTTGCAGTAATCGCGCACATGATAACTACCAGTGCAAAAAACAAAAACTGTTTGGAAAATATTGACTGTGTTTTCATTAATTTTTTTTTAGATTTTAAAGAAACCAGGAAGGATGTTGCACAAATAGATTTGCATGGTGCAACAGAAAATCCTTCCCGGTTGTTATACATTAATTCATCTACTTTTTAACAGGCGCAGGTATAGCCTGTGAATATTGAAAAACTTCCCTGATCTTACCTTTTACTAACCGGTAGTCTTCATGCAAAATGTGATGAACTTTTTTACCATCCTTATAATTGTCTGCTTCATCTATCCACTGAAATACCCACTCATCGCCTTTGTCTTTATTATCAACGGCAATAGCAGTGATATAAGATAGCTGGACATCTGAGATAGTACTCCTCCAGCCTGTGATCATTGCTGCGGCTGAATCCCGGCTGTTATTTATTTCTGAGCCATCTTCAAAAACTACGTGTACAGAATCGGCAAAGTAGGATCCGATATTTTCTGTTTTGCCTTCGGCAAAATCACGATTAAAATTCATTACGGTTTTAATGTTCTCTGGGTTACCGATTGTAGCCGTTCCCTCATAAGCAAACTTATATGGAAGATCAACTTTGGTTTGCGGAGCCTTCGTTTCGGCCGAGGGAGTTGATTCTGTTGTTTTTGTTTCCTCAGATTTACAACTGAAAAGAAAGATTACTAATGCGAGAAAAAATAATTTTTTCATTGTTTAAATTTTTTGATTTTTCGAAAATAATTAAAGTGAATGTGAATCTTTTAGTAAAGAAATGGTTAGCAACTTTTCCAAAGGCAGCTAACCCCGAAGTTCATTTTCTACATTTCTGCTGTTTTTGAGAAATCGCCAAAAATGTATTCTCTTACTATTTTGCCATCGGTATTAAAGTCATCAAACATTACCATCGGAACGGAAATAACTTTGCCTGTTTTTTTTGACTTACCCGACCATGTCCACCACGATTGTACCACCATACTATTGTTTTTTTTGTACTGTAGGAAATCGGGATATCCAAATGGAACCTGCTTTACGTCATCGAATTTGTCAAAATCGCTTTTCCACATTTTTACGGCATCAGCAAGCGGAATAAAATCCTCCATCCCCGATACCCACCATTTGGCAGAATCAGCGTAATAATTTTTAGTTGTTGTAAAGTTGTTCGCCACATAATCCTTGTTGGCTTGCATTACAGCATCTATGTATGGATGCTTAATGTAAATTGTTCCGTTGGTTTCCTTTTGGCAAAAGGCAGTTATTCCAATTAGGAACAAAGCTGCTGTGATCATAATCTTTTTCATTGTTTTAAATTTTTAAATTTCTCCTACTCATAAGGCTTTTCGGAAACGCCCCGCAAAAAATACCTTTAGCGGAAAAGGCCGTTTTTTATAGTGATGACAGGGCTTCACTTTATATTTTCAAAAACCTGGAATCGAATCTTTGATCAAGGTTTTAGCGAATTCATCAATCCTCCTACATCATAAAAATCATTACCAGATGTGATCTTATGGTCTTTATTGAAATCGTAGGTGCCGTAAGCTTTTAATCTTCCTTCTTTTCCTGATGTAGAAATACCAGTCCATGTACCATAATACCTTACACTTCCATCAGGCTTTTGCGAGGTAGAATCTACGCCGGGTAAAAATTGAGCATTTGATAAATGAAGATTATTAAAGGTTTCAAATATCGATTTAGTTAATTCTACCCAATGTGCTTTGGTAGATATTGTATCACCATAAACAGGAGAAGACCATACCGCATCATCCGCAATTGTTGCTGCCCATGCACTCAAATCTTCCTTTTCAAAAGCAGCGATCTGAGTTTTGTATGCGGCCAGGTTGGCTTCATAAGCGGTTTTCATTTCATCGCCATTTCCGGAAGAAGAGTTGTCTTTTTGTACAGGAGTGTCACTCTTTTTTTCCGCTTGATTGCAACCGGCAACCATAATTGTGATGAGTGCTGCAAAAAATAATTTTTTCATTTTTTTTCATTTTAAAATTTTTCCTACTCATAAGGCTTTTCGGAAACGCCCCCGCAAAAAATAGCTGTGTGGGTCAGGTTCGTTTATTTTAAACTAAAAACTATTTCATTTTTAGTTTCCCGGAGTGCGATAGGTAACCACTATATTTTTTGCCTTATCAATTTCTTCGGGATCAATTAAAACCGAAGTTGCAATAGTCACTAACCCCAAAGCATTTATAGATAGCACAATAGCTGCAGCCGTTGCCGCATCAGGCAATGAACAAATTGCATATACATCGTAATCTCCGAAAGCATAATAAAATGCTTCCAGTTCTCCACCCAGGTCCTTTACCATCTTATCAATGGCAAGTTTTCTGCTTGTGCCACCTGATTTAAGTAGCCCTTTTACACCTTCAGAAGTGTAGTTTGCTTTAATTAAATACTTTGTCATTTTATTAGGTTTTATTTTTCCTACTCGTTTGGCTTTTCGGAAATCGCCCCTGCAATAAAAACCTGTGCAGGCCAGGGTTATCTGAAGGTGTAATTGGTTGGCAATAAATTTTTTTCATTTGCATTCTTAAGTTTTAAGAATGTGGCAGAGAGGGAAGAGTATAAACTTAACCTGTTGAAACAATTAAATCAATCGTGTTAGGACGAAACGGCTTTAAAAGTGTCCGAAGGGGTAATTATTTTTATCGGGAGCGTTTGGGAACCTATAAGAATTTATGAAGTTGTGGCTCAAACAGAATTTGATTTGACGTGAATGATTTGATTTTCGACAATGATGTTTCCGATCAAGTTGTTTAGATAAATTTTTTCAGGAAGGAATCGAGCGAATAAACACCTGATGATTTAAAATGTTTTATTTTCTGTTTTTGTTCCAAAAAAAGTCGCTTCCCTGCTGTCGGTAGAATATTCAAATAAAAAAGTACTGCCGTCCGTATGTCTTGGACTACGGACAAATATTTTTATAAGTTTAACTTTGGAAGTCGTTGGTCGGAAACCGGCGGCTGCGTTTTATCGATCGGTAATTTTTTAGATTAAAAACAATCAGGAAGATCGGCATTGGCTAAAAAAATAAACCCTAATTCATTTTCCATTTTAATCGCACAAAACGTTCCTACGGAACGACAAAACATTTTACCTATTTGGCCTACCCACGAAATGTTCTTAAAAGAACAAAGAAGAAGTTCGATTTCATTTCTACTGAAAAAAACGAATGTAATTTTCTGTACTGGTGAAACAAAGAAAGATGGAATGGCTACTTTAATAACGGGGGCATTCCTTGTTCCAGCGGAACATCTTATGGGTAGAAAAAAGTTACGGATTTGTTTTCGTTCCGTAGGAACGTTTTGTGCCATATATGGAGTATTTCTTCCCCCCGGTTGGTGTTCCCCGAGACGTTCCAGCCGCCGCCAGTGTCTCCTCGTCAGCGGCATCATAAATCCTATCGCGCGTTTTTAATTCGTAGATTAGCTTCGTGAATAAATGTTTTTCAACTCACGATTGAATTCGGTAGTTTTAAAATATAGAAACATTTTACAGGTAATTGAAAATATTATTTGCAGAAAGCCGCTGGTCATGAGACCCAGACAGCGGCTACGTTTTATCAATCGGGGAATTTTTTAAGAGTAACATAAATTAGGAACATCAACATTGGCTAAAAATATTTTATGCAGCATGAAATCCTTCCACCCGGAAATAAAATGTTTAAATAAAAAATAGATTTCTATGAAAGTTGGAATAACAGCAGATTATGATGGAAGTATAAATATCGATGACCTGCTATTTGATTTAATTGAAAGTATACCTAAGTATTTTGTTTATAAAAATTATGGCAACAATGAGGTGGAAATATTCATGGTTATCATTTGTTATCCAAAAGAATTAAAATTAAGAAAGAAATATGATGCCAAAGAAAAGGTACTTTATTGGGATGTAATGCTAAATTATACAATTATTGAGAAGGTCAAAAAAGGTAAAAAAAAATCAATTATAGCCAATAGTATTATATCATCTTTCGATATATTAGATAACTATAAGAAGTTAAATCTGAACAAATCAAGATTGCAGGAAGATGTAAATAGTTTCTTTTTATCTATAGGTTGGATTAAATAAGATCTATAAAGCATCCCCGCTACCCTTGGAATATTCAAATAAAAAAGCACTGCTGTCTGTGTGTCCTGGACTACGGACAAATATTCCATAAAAAAAGCCGCTCCCTTTGTGAAAGAAGCGGCTTTTTTATAAATAGTTAACCCTCAAAAAGTCAATTTATAAAACAGGGCATAAATATTCCAGTAAACCCCTTGAAGGTATTTGAAGAGGAGTACCCAACGTAAAATAGCCTCTGTACACCAGAGGATCATTCGTC
>JBDSHT010000301.1:0-5320 GCA_039918315.1 Ginsengibacter sp.
GCCAGTTTTCTGACTAGAAAAATTGTAATGCAGCATGCCGTAAACTTCCACAGTCTGTTACAAATCTGAGGATTTTGATACACGCAAACGTTCTTAATTTTTAAATTGGAGGATAATGATGACGGGACAAGAGAAAAGCTTTTTTAGATAAAAGAATTTTTATATTATTTTGCTTCCTCGTCGATTTGCATATTCGATCGAATTACATCCCAATAATCTCTGCCATAAGCAACCAATATTTCTTCGCCGGCTTTGATGTTTTTGGTAGCTTCAATATATACTCTGCCTTCCTCCTGTACGTAGGTGGTATTGTTGTTAATTCCTTTCTTCCGGGTAAGGCCCCGTGCATCATTTGCATACCTTGCTACTGCCTTCATGTAATTTTTTGCATCAATTACATGGTCGCGTTTTATGTAATAAACGTAGGCATTGAAAGTACCGGCATTCACTACTTCTTTCCAGGTAGTTACTTTCCCTTTGTATTCTATAATACGGGTTCCTTTCTTTATGTCTGTTGTTGTAAAAAGGCCATTGCCAGCCCCTGGAAGAGTTGAACTCTTTATGTGTAATTGCTTCTCGAGAAATGCCATAGGAGATCAAATATAAATTGCAATTGCGAAATGAATTAAAATAATTGCAAATTAATATTGTTGAATCCATAGATTGATAAAACCATAGAAGAAAAAGTAATTAATTGTAAATCTACCTGATTACCTTATTGCCCGTAAATGTTAGTCAACTCCGATTTCAGGATTTTAATTACATAAAAAAAAGCTATTGACAATGCATATCAATAGCGTTTTAATAAAAATTTATTTTTGTTTAATCTAATCCTCCTCTGCGGGTCGGTGATCTTTGTTCAGGCCATTTTCCGGGCTCGCCTGTTCTGCTGTTGATGGGCAGCACGACTTTCACTCTTGATGTAGTCTCCGGATCTTCACTTGCCATATAGACCAAAATTGCTGTAAGAATCGCATTGTTTCTTACGTCATCAAAAACTATTTTGTCATAAGTATCCAGGTTGGTATGCCAGGTAACATTTCCATAATTCCAACTGTTGGAACTTAAAGAAAATGCAGGAGCACCTGCTGCTACAAACGAGGCAAAATCTGATCCACCGCCACCGGGGGAGCCGGGGAAACTGGTTACAATTTGATCCCTTATATTTCTGGGCACTACAGAAAGCCAGCGTCCTAAATAATCATAAGCGTTTAAAAATCCCTGGCCGGCAAGGTTAACAACACGTCCCGTTCCATTATCCTGATTGAAGAGTGCCTGTATGTTTTTCACTATCTCAGGATGGTCTTCCACAAAGGCTCTTGAGCCATTCAGTCCTTGTTCTTCACTACTCCAATGGCCAACTAAAATAGTTCTTTTGGGGTTAGGATAAATCTTTTTGAGAATACGCATTGCCTCCATCATTGTGATAGTGCCTGTACCATTATCCGTAGCACCTGTAGCTCCATCCCATGAATCAAAGTGCGCAGATAACATTACATATTCATTCGGTTTCTCACTTCCTTTTATTTCTGCAATGGTATTAAATGTGGGTTGTACTCCTGTTTCTTTTGAATCTGCAATGATGCTCAGTTTTGGAGCTTTGCCGGATTCTGCGAGGCGATAAACCAGTCCATAATCTTCCAGCGACAAATCAACTGTCGGGACTTTTTTTGTGTTGGCTCCAAATATTTTGTCGGCTCCAAATGCTGCAGACCAATACGAAGTAATGATGCCTGCAGCTCCTGCATTTTCTAATACTGAAGGAAGTGAGCGACTGCTAAAACCTGTGTTGGCAATTCGTTTGCGCCAGTCAGCACTGGCTTTGGCTTTCGTTTCATTCATTTTATCTATGGATTCTTTAGTACCCCATTCTTTCCAATTATCATTAGGTCGGCCTGATGGTTCCAGCATAGAAATCATCACAAATTTTCCTTTCACTGATGGCAACCATTTTGCAAATTCGAGTGAATCTTTTACATCAGGCAAGAGTACCGCTTCTGCATTTATTGTCTTACCATTTGTGGACGGGCTCCATGCAAGTTGTTGACCGGCCAGTGATTTTGTCCATGGTGCTATCAGGTCAATATGCGAAATCCCGCGGTCCCAACCACGCCACTCGCCCCACTTTTCATTGCGGGCACTAATGCCCCAATCTGAATATTTTTTTACTGCCCAATCGTTTGCCTGTTTCATCTTTGGGCTACCGATAAGTCGTGGCCCAATTCCATCCATTAGTTGATGAGCCAACGTTTCTAATTGCGAATTTTGGGTGCCTTCTTTTACGATTGCATCTACAACATCTTTCGTCTTTTGCTGCGCAAATGATAATTGAAAAACAACCAGAAATAATAGAAAAAAAGTAGCTTTTATTTGTTTCATAATTGAATGTATTGTTTGGTGTTTAATTTTAGATTCTATCTAAATTAATGAAAAGGGTTGAACAAATTTTGGGATACCAAAAGCAAAATGGTTTGGTGGCAAAAAGAGAATATGAGTGGAAGGAGAAAATATTTCCTTTCCATTTAAATTTATATTTTTTAAAAAGATATTTATATCTTTTTTTACTTCCTACGATCTTGAATTTGAGTAACCAAAGATGCAATCGGGTGGGGGGCAACAAATTGTAACCCGATAAGAGAAGCAATGGTTTGTGCAAATTGTTTTTGAAATAATTGCATCGGTTCTTTTACTTCTCCCTTCGCGGGAACGTGTGGCCCCATTACTGCAAACCAAATTTGGTTGGCACCTTCTACATCACTACTATGGTCTGTCCACTCGTCTTTGTTCTTATCGCCGCGCCCATGATCTGTTGTAATAAAAAGGCTTGTATTGTTTTTGTATTGAGGGTCATTCTGAATGTAATTCCAGATTTTTTCTAACCAATTATCAAACTGTTTTGCTGCGTCAAGATAGTTTTTATATTCTCCTGAATGCGCCCATTCATCGGTTTCGCCATAAGCGATGTAAAGCACTTTTGGTTTTTTTGAATTCAGATAATCCATGCTTTGATAATGAGTAAACACATCAAAACTTTCGCCTTTACCCCATTGTTTATAAGAGTCCTGGAGCATATCATTCAGTAATTTTTCTGATGCTGTTGGATTGCTACCACCATATTGATCAAAAGCAGAATACACAGGAATGCCGCTTCTATCCTGATTTAGGATTCTATCAAAAGCCTCCCAGGCTCCAAAGGCAGCTACTTTGTTTTTGTATTTCGGTTGCTGATTAATGTACTCCAGCACATTTATATTGGGGTTATTTTTATAACTATTTGAGTTAACTAACGTATCTGCGTAGCCGCAAAATATTTCACTATAACCCGGATAAGAAAACCAATATGGGTTCGCATTATTTACATAATTTCCAAAATTTCTGTTTCCATATACCTGCCCTTTGGAAGCGATGGTGCTCCAAAAAAATGGCAACAGTTTCTTCCTTCGATCTATTGCATCCTTTGCCCAGTATTTTTTAAAAATATAATTACTGTCGCCCTGGTTGTATCGCCGCTGAACTGCAATTGCAGAGTCCATTCCGCCAAATAATTCCTGCCAGCGAAATCCATCGGTGGTGATCACAATAATATTTTCGGAATGTTTTTGTGCCCACGAAATCTGAGCCACACAAAGAAATAGAATTAGAGAGATGTATTTAGGTATTTTCATTTCCAGGTTTTTTCGATTAGAGATTTGAACACAATATGAAGTAAACAAAAATAAGGATAACAAATAAGCCACCATGCAAAACCGCAGAAAGCCCAAACTGTAAAAGAAAAGAGAGAAACGATTTTTGCGTTTCTCCCTTCACCTATAACATTATGGCTATTCTTTTCTTAACGAATTTTATTTTACAATCGATAACCCTTCATGCGCCAGTTCCAGTGTTTCAATAGCAATGTCACTTCCAGTAGCATTAAGGATGGGGCCGGAATATTTGGTAGGCCACGCATTTTTCGCTTTCCATGACATGACTGGCTCATGTACTTCATTCAGCAAAGAAATTATGATGTCTCTGCGTTCAACAGCGTTCATGTTAATGGTGTTCATCCAATCCATGAATTCAGTGTCGCTCTTCATAATTCCGCGTTTCAAAGTGATGTTGGAATATTTTACCATTCCAGGTATTTTGCGGGATTTAAATTCTGGAGAACTTCCTTCGCGGTATTCAATTACTTCGTGTTCAATATTCAAACCTGATACTTCTGAAAAACCGAGTTTGGTGCCGCCCCACTCAACAATGAAGTGATAGGCAGCCAATGGATTATTTCCCATAATTTTTTTTATTATTTTTTTTATTTGGTCAAATATGGACTTCTGCGATTCCAATTTTTTATTTTAAAGTTATTTAATTTTAATGGAATAATCACGCCGATAAAAGTTAAGGGTGCATTTTAAATTGTCGCGCCGCAGTTGGGTTGTGGAGACACAAACCAAGGTCCAGCCTCGGTCGGTGTCCACCACCGAAATCGTAGCGACAATTTGAAATGCACCCAAAGCTATTGTAGGTATTGCCATAATAAAAAAAAGAGAAACAAATTTTTGCTTCCCCTTTTTTACAAAATTAATTTTTGAAAATTATTGACATCCTTCCTTCACAACTTCTCCATCTATCATCACCATACAAACCTTGGATAAATATTCAAAAGGATCGCCATTGTATAAAACAAGATCAGCGTCTTTTCCTTTTTCAATACTGCCCACACGCTTCTCAATTCCTAATAATTTTGATGGATTTAATGTAATAGTTTTTAGTGCATCATTAAATGATAAACCATTTGCCATTGCCTGTGCCGCTTCAAATAAAAGTATTCTTGTTTTGGGTACATATCCTTCGTATCCTGTTTCAATGCTCACCGGGAAGCCTGCAGCAGTGAGTATTGCAGCACTCTCCCTGTTCATGTTTATCATGTCGCCTCCATTGCGTGCCATCGTAGCATGTAACACGATCTCTGCTTTTGCATTTTTTATTTCCGGAATCAGAAGATAGGCTTCGGCTGCTCCATCCAGCACCAGTTTGAAATTAAATTCTTTGGCAAGCCTGATGGCACTCATGATATCCTTGCTTGTGTTGGCCGTAATCAATGCTTTAATTTCTCCACTCAATAATTTGCTGAGCACATCCAACTTTAAATCTTCCGCAGGTCTTTTTGAGCTGTCTTTGTCCGCTCTTTTCTTTTGATACGTTTGTGCTTTTAGTAATTCTGTGCGAATCATGGCTATTTGTTTTGCACTGGTTCCGGGCGATGTAAAATTTTTTTCTACCGATGGCCCAATCGTCATGGCCAGCATACAAAGAGGATTAATGGTTACGGTTTCCACGG
>JBDSHT010000302.1:0-16505 GCA_039918315.1 Ginsengibacter sp.
GACATCAACAAATCATTCAACGGCTTTTTCTCCGAACAAAACATTTACGGAAAACCTGGAAAAGTTTTCATTTTTATAGCAGTATCTTCTGTTATCCTGATTTTGCTAAATAAAATATGGGCAAAGCGTGCGCTCATTTTTTTGAGCGCGATTAACATTGCTTATTTCATTAAAACGTATGTTTTGTTTACTACCTGTTATGCGACCTTATGCCCGCAGAAAGAATATGGCCTGTATATTTTAATGGCATCTTCAATTCTATTGATGGCAGTCACTATTTTCCCTAATGTAAAACTTGTGGAAAAGAAAAAAGAAGTGTAAGCGAACTACTCATACAATTCAAACTTACTCTTAGGTCGCCTGGCATCAAGCCATCTGAAGTTCTTTAATTGCTTTTGATCCTGCGGTATGAGCCCCATTGGATACATGCTGCCTTTGATTTCATTTATAAACGTGACCTTTATTAAATCTTCATTCTTAAAAAATAAATCAATTACATCGCCAGTCGCGCGGTTCATACCAATGTAAGCACTGTCCTCATTTTGCATATAATAAATACTCTCCGACTGCGAGCCTTTAACTCTTACAAAATCTATTTTCCCATCCTGGAAATATCCGTTGATAGATTTGCCTGCCATCTGGTTAAAGAAACCTTCACGTGTTCGGTTGACACTCATCGCATTTTCAAAAGTATATAATCTTTCAGGCTGTTTATTTTTGGTAAAAAGATAAAGTGTGTCTCCTGTTATTTGAGTGGATCCACTCCAAATCACAGGCTCTTTGTAAAGCCTAAAAACAGAATCTTTACTGGATAGAAACATGCTGTCACAAACACTTTGCAGAGAATCATTGAAGATGCGCACATTATGAAATGCAAGAAAGTATCGCGTAGCAGAATCAGATTTATTTGTACTGTCTTTTATAACTCCCTTCATTGTACTGACAGAATCTGTATCGATTATATTAGTGATTGATTTAACTGAATCTATTGATTCAGAATTTGTATTTCTTTTGCCCAAAATACTATCGCGCACGAGGTTTAATATTTTATTTCTGGCAGAATCAGCATGGGTTAATACATCGATATTTTTTGTTTCAATTATTTTTGAAGTGTCTTTTAAAATCGTGAGTACTGAATCTTTCATTGAATGTTTCAATGAATCTCTTTTAGAGAAATCAGGTGGAACCCGGACCTCCTTTATCCCAAGTGTTGAATCTCTGTTTCTTAAATGAGAACCGATGGAATCTGTTGCGGGTAAATGCACCTGCACCGAATCGTTATGGTTTATTTTTTTTGAAGGAAGTTTTCTTTCTGAGGAATCAATAGTTTCTACATTCGCCACTTTCTGATCCTGTTGCAGATTTACATTAATTACAGAATCGTTTTGCAAAGTCATTTTATTCCGTTCCACAAATGTGGTAATGCCGGAGAAAATAGTATCGGCCGCAATGTAGGTGCTATCATTTTTTTGCTTAATAATCAACAACGGTTTGCGTGTAGCCAGGAAAGAATTATTTTTTTTATTCAGAAAAATTTGATTGCCAATCACAATAAAATTATTGGCGGTGTCCACGATGATTGCATTCCCTTCCAATTGCGCATTGCCGGTTTTATTTTCCAGAGCGATGTTATCGGCTGTATAAATTCTGCCGCTGCTATCCTTCACAGATGTCCGTTCAGTGAAGAATGCATTACCGGAATTTAAGTCGTAAGTTCCTCTTGTGGTTTTTACATCTATGTCATCATTTTTGATGGTGGTTTCGCTTATAAAGTTTGCCTTCTTTGTAGTCATATTGTAGAGCAAAGAATCGGCTCGTAAATGATTTTTAGGATCATCCAGTTTTACATTTTTTTTAAAATAAATATCTTTTGTATCAGCGAAATAAGTTCCATCAGTACTTGTGATAACAGTTTTGCCTTCAGTTACTTTTCCTCCATTGTAAAAATTTCCAATTCCAGTTCCAAGATTGTAATCTAAATTTTGGGTAACCAAGGAACCTTGTTTATCTGTGAGCTTAACATTCCTATCGATGTAAGCCATTTTTTCAATACCAAGGTATTTGAGATAGTCGCCATAAGTGTGGACGGTATCTGCCTGATTGATATGAACATGTCCGAAGGCTTCAAGAACGTGAGTGTTTGGATTTAAAACCACGCTATCGCTTGTAAAGATCGTAGTGCCTTGTTTGATAACAGCGCCGCCTGCTACTGTCTGCAAAGTGGTTACAGAATCTATCCGAATAGAGCGCATACTGGGGCCACGGATTATCTCAAATTCTTTAATAGTATCTGTTGATGCCGGCTGAGACTGAATAGATGCCACAGGTGGAGGAACCGGCTTTACCTGTCCGTTAGTAACAAATGATAGCAGAAAAAAAAATAGTGTTGCCCCTATCTGTTTAATGGTTGACATTTTAAGGATTAACCAATTTTAAAGTATCATCGATTAACGGTGCAGTGATAAAATTTCCTTTATCTTTTTTGCCAAAAACAGAAATGTTTACATACCTTTTTGGATGCACGCGAATGTCGTCAAGAAGTATATTTATTTTATTGGACGTTGATTCCAGGTTGTTGTATAAATTTTTGTCATTAAGCAATAACCCAAGTGATCCATCCTTGCTATTCATTTTTTCCGCGGCTTCTTTAAAATCGTTTACAGCCATATTTAATGTATCCAAAGTGCTTTTCAAATTGATAGAAGCAAAATGTTGAGACGCAGTTTTTGCATTATCTAAAATACTGTTCAGTTTCTCGTTATTGGTATTGAGGTTGTCGGTAAAAGTATTTACGTTATTTAATGATTTAGAAAGAGCTCCATTCTGCGCATCCATCATAACCTCCAGAGAGTTTGCAGAAACAGCAAAAGAAGCCGTAACCGCGTTCAAATTTTTCACAATATCACGGATATTATTTTTGGTATTTGGATCAAAAACATTGGTAACGATGTGTAGTACTGAGTCCAGGGACTTCACGGCATTCCGGACTTCATACAATACTGGATTAAACATTTTCAATGCTTCATCCAGTGCACCGCCACTTAAAGTTGTCGTTAGAGTATCACCGTTCTTTAAAAAAGTGGTAGCAGTCCCTAATTTTATTTCCATGGATGGGCTACCCAACAAATTGGGATTGATTACCGCCAAAGAATTATTAGGAATATTAACTTCTTTAAAAAGATTAATGGTGACCAAAATACTTTTCATATCCTTGCCGCCATCTAATTTTTCAATCCGTCCTATTTGCAATCCGTTTATCATTACCGGGTTGGACTTTGCAAGCCCTTGCACATCTTCATACAATGCAAATAACTGGTTATCCTTACGAAATAAATTCTTTCCTTTCAGAAAATTGAATCCTAATACTAATAAGGCTACACCGACTATAGCCAAAAAGCCAATTTTAGTTTCGTTATTTAACTTCATCTGTAAATTTATATTAGGTTACTGTGATGTTTTTGTACGGTCCCTACACAGTGCTTTTTCATTGGGAGTATATAAAAAATATTTTTCTACTTTGCGAAAATAGTGAATCTTTAAATCCTTAATTGAGAACGTTCTCTTTTTAATTAGAGTCTATCGATGTTAGGTTATCCACTTTTTCAATAAAATTATTTATTTGGTTTGGCTTTCCGGAGCTTGGCTTGCAGCGACTTTGGAGTTTTCCACCATAGCTTTGTATTTGATAAGTGCTTTTGTAATTGCTTCTGCAATTTCCTGCTGACCTTTTTCGCTATTGAGGTATCTCTCATCATCATAATTGGCCAAAAATCCCGTCTCTATTAATATGGCCGGCATTTGAGTTGCCTGCAAAACCCACAAACCCTTTGGGCGTTGCCAAACACCCAAATCATTTCTTCCAGTTTTAGAAATTTCCTCCTGCACCATGGACGCAAGCTGATAGCTTTTTTTAAAAAAATTCTGTGAGTATAAAAAGGCACTCGCCTTCCACTCCGGGCTATTATAATCTATGGTAACCGAGCTATCGTCGTCTGCAATTTGAAAATCAAGGTCTGCATCTTCCAGCGCTTTTATTTTTTCTGCATTTTTACGCGTAGCCAGTATCAGTGTGCTGGTTCCTTTTCGGGAAGTTGGAATTTTATAATATTGCATGATCGGCACTTCCTTGGTATGTTTTGTTACCACCTTTTTTCTGCTTTTCCCTTTACCTACATACTTGGTTGTATAGGTTGTTTTTGGTTTGTACCCAATTATTCTTGATCCGGTTTTTAGTGCTACAGCATCTGCATGAATACAAACAAAAAGATCACCGTGGTTGTCGTTAGCAAATTTTGCTTTTTCTCTTACGGAGTTGTAAACGTCAGTAGTCCGTGTAGGAATAATCTTTACACCCGGCATCTGCTTTTGCAATTCGGCTACCAACTTTAGTGAAATAGCCAAGGTAATATTTTTCTCTATTGAACCTAGAGTGCCTTCGTATTCACCATTAGCGCCAGGGTCAGTACCTCCATGTCCGGGGTCGATAATTATGGTCTTAATTTTTTTAGTGGTCTGGGCAAATAATGTCGCATTGAACATGAACAATGAAAGTATCAGTACCAAAACTGTTTTTCCGGAAAATAAAAAGCAAGTCGTTTTTTTCAGATGGTTCATTTATTAATATTATTTAAAATAGAACTAAGGTTTTGTTTTATCAATCTTCACATTACCTTAAATGGATTATCTATATTTTTGCGATTACACTGCTATGCAAACTAAAAACAAATTTAGCTTAAAACCCCTTTCTTTCATAGCCGTGATTGGTATCCTAACTTCTATGACAACTAACAGCCATGGAAACAATACCGATCAAAATTTATTTCACAACTACTTAACGCATCATAGCACTTCATCTACTTCAAAGAAAAATCATTTTTCATTAGTAGCGATGCAAAATTTAGTTAATGATACAACGCCAGTAAAAAAACAAATTATTTCGGACACTCTCCTTTTAGATAAAGCGGGAAATAAACCAAGTCTTCATCCGGATTTTTTGCTCCCCGATTCCACCGCTGGAAAAGATACTTCGATAAAAAAATCTATCGATACCATCCCTTATAAATTAGCGACAAATGCTATAGAAGCGATCATTACTTACCAGGCAGAAGACTCAATGGTACTGGATGTTCCTGGTAAGAAAGTTACTCTCTATGGTAAAAAAGCAGTTACAAATTATAGAGACAACGAACTTACCGCACCGATTATTTCATTTGATCAGGCATCAGGAGATATTATTGCTTCGATAAAAAGAGACAGTGCCGGCAAAGTGATTTCCTTGCCTACTTTTACACAAGCTGATTTTAAATCGCAGAGTGATTCTATCCGCTTCAACATGAAAAGCGGGAAGGGCCTCACCAAGAGCACTTACACCACACAGGGCGAAATGTATGTGTATGGTGAAGCGATAAAAAAAATAAGTGATGATGTTTTTTACGCATTACGCGGACGATTTACAACCTGCAATTTGGACACTCCTCACTTTGCATTTATCAGCAATAAAATAAAATTTATAATTAATAAGGTCGCTATCTCAGGACCCGTTCACCCGGAGTTTGAGGGCATTCCTATTCCGATATATTTTCCTTTTGGAATTTTTCCATTGAGCCAGGGACGTCACTCGGGATTGTTAGCTCCCAATTTTACCACCAATGAACAACGAGGTCTCGGCCTTGAAGGTTTGGGGTATTATAAAGTGATCAGTGATAATTGGGATATCATTCTTCGAGGATCTATTTATTCTTATGGTGGATGGTCAATGAATTTTAATCCGCGATATTCGAAACGATATCACTATAGCGGCAATCTAACTTTTGATATTCAACATTTCAATCTGAATTTTAAGGGCGATCCGGATTTTGCAAAAAATCGAAGTTTTCGAGTCACTTGGAGCCACAGTGCCGACACCAAAGCCAGGCCGGGCGTATCTTTCATGGCAAGTGTAAATGCAGGTAGTAGTAGCTACAATGCAATGGTACCTAATGATCCACGAGTCAATTTTGCAAACAGTTTAACGTCATCAATTGCGTATAGCAAGACATGGAAAGACAAACCTTTTAACCTTACACTTGCTGCCAACCATGATCAAAATACCAACTTAAAACTGATCAATATAAGTTTGCCGAGCGTTGGTTTTAACATGACTACAGTTTACCCGTTCCGGAAAAAAGAATTTGCAGGAACTCCAAAATGGTATGAAAATATTGGAATTGGTTATGTAGGAACGGCGCAAAATCGATTTTCATTTTATGATACTGTAACCAATAAAAGTATTTTTAAGCAGATTCAAGACACCTTGCAATGGGGCGCGCATCATTCAGTACCCATCAGTTTATCATTACCCCAAATGGGTATCTTCCAGGTTTCGCCCGGAGTGTCTTATGATGAAACCTGGTTTCAAAAAAAGACGACCCGTCATTGGGATGATGTGAAAGACACATTAATCACAAAAGTTCAGGATGGATTTTATACCGCAAGGCAGATGTCCTTTTCTCTAAATATATCCACGCGTATTTTTGGAATGTTTTCAGCATTAAAAAAGGATGCGAAAATCCAGGCTGTGCGTCATGAACTGAGGCCTTCATTTGGACTTAACTATCGACCAGACTTTAATAAAAATAATTACTACTATACTGTAGTGGACACCAGCGGACGAAAACAACAATATTCATATTACGAAGGCTCCAACAATATCTACGGTGCTTATGGCACCGGCACTTTCGGAGGATTTAATTTTAGCCTGGAAAATAATGTGTCGATGAAGGTGCGAAGCAAAACGGACACCGGGGAAAATGCCCTCAAAAAGATTTCTATCCTTGATCGGTTAAGTCTGCAAACCAGTTATAATTTCTTTGTGGATTCTTTTAAGCTTTCGCCTATTTCTGTAAGTGCTTCTACTAACTTATTTAATAAATTTAATCTGACTGCTTTTGCCAATTTAGACCCTTACCAATACAATGATCAGGGGCGCAGTATAGATCAATTAATTTGGAAAAAAAGGCCACTATCGTTGGGCAGATTGAACAGTGGTAACATTTCGTTATCGAGCCAATTCCAGGGAGGTGGAAAAAAGGATGACAAAGACAAAGGCGGTGTAAAGCCCGGCAATCCTGGTTTCAACCCAAATTCAGGATACAGCCAGGATGAATACAATAGTGAAATGGCCTACATAAACAACAATCCGGGTGAATTTGCAGATTTTAATATTCCGTGGTCGGTTAATCTTTCTTACTCTTTACAATTAAGTTCCAGGTTCATACTACTTGATAAAAAATTTAAAAAAGAATTTTCTCAGAATATAAATTTCAATGGCACTTTAAATTTGACACCTAAATGGCAAATGGGAATTAACGGATATTATAATATTTCTTTAGGCCAACTGAATCCTTTATCGCTTTCCATTTCCCGCGATCTGCATTGCTGGCAAATGTCTATAAATGTTTCGCCCATTGGGCAATACCGCTATTTTAGCATCAACATAAGTCCTAAGTCTGCATTGCTGCGTGACCTGAAAATAAACAGGACCAGATCGTTCTATAGTGGAAATAATTTTTAATCAGCTCACCTTTTTTTGAGTCCGCTCTTTATGTATTTTATCCAGGTGTTGATAAAATATGCGTTGCTGGAATTTTTTAATTTAGCATCACTAAGATGCATCGAAATATTTAAATTATCGCAAGAGGAAGTGATCACATAATCGATTCTTGTCTCTTTCCCCACTTTAATTTTAATCCCTTTAAAATTGCAACAACCTATTTTGTAGTCCTTTAAAACTACCTGGGATTCTTCCTTCAATAACTGTTGCGCAATTTCTTCCAAAGCTGTAATAAATTGGCGAATAGATTTATTTTCTACAGGAATTAATCCATTAAACTTATGATCGGAAGTTACTTTGTCTGAGTAAGTGACAGGCAGGGTAATAGTGGGATCGAGCAATACATATTTTTGTGAAATCGCTAGGCTTGAAATGCTTATCATTACCAGCGTTAAAAAATATTTCATTGTTTGGTATTCATTAAATTTTCCGGGGTTATTTATATTCACCAAAAACATCCCTAAGGGTATCGGAAATTTCGCCCAGGGTGCAATAGTTTTCGACTGCGTCTATTACTACAGGCATTAAATTTTGACCATTCGTTGCATGGCTTTTTATTTTTGCCAGACAATCTTTTGCTTTACCCGCATCTCGTTTTTCTTTTAATAACTTTATCTTATTCATCTGCACAAGCCTGATACTATCATCCACAGCAAACGAAGGCGGAGATACTTCAATATCTTCCTTAAACGAATTTACCCCAACTATTATTTTATCTCCATTCTCAATATTACGTTGGTAGTCGTAAGCGCTGGCTGCTATTTCATTTTGAATAAACCCTTGATCAATCGCACTAACACTACCACCCAACGCATCTACTTTATCAATAAGTTCCCACGATAATTTTTCTATTTCGTCAGTAAGTTTTTCAACAAAATAACTGCCTGCTAAAGGATCCACTGTTTCTGCTACTCCACTTTCAAACGCGACTATTTGCTGCGTCCTTAATGCAGTTGACGCTGCTTTTTCAGTTGGAAGATTCAATGCTTCATCATATCCATTGGTATGCAAACTTTGTGTGCCACCCAACACCGCTGCAAGAGTTTGAATTGTTACACGGCTTATATTATTCAAAGGCTGCTGCGCAGTGAGCGTGCTACCACCGGTTTGTGTATGAAAGCGAAGTGCCATTGCTTTTGGATCAGTAGCTCCCATGTCTTTCATCATTGCAGCCCACATTCTTCTAGCGGCTCTAAATTTTCCAACTTCTTCAAAAAGATTATTATGTGAATTAAAGAAAAAGGAAAGTCGTTTTCCGAATACATTTATATCCAGACCTTTTTTCAAAGCAGCCTGCACGTACGCCTTACCGTTACTAAGCGTGAAAGCAATTTCCTGGACTGCAGTGCTGCCTGCTTCGCGAATATGGTAACCCGAGATTGAGATGGTATTCCATGTTGGTAATTCTTTGGCGCACCATTCAAAAATATCAGTAATGATACGCATAGAAGGATGAGGTGGATAAATATAAGTGCCACGTGCTGCATATTCTTTTAAAATATCATTCTGTATGGTACCGCGAAGTTTGGCAAGGTCTGCACCTTGCTTCTTTGCAAGCGCCACATAAAAAGCAAGAAGAATAAATCCTGTGGCGTTTATGGTCATTGAGGTTGAGATATCTTTCAATTCAATTCCCTTGAAAAGAGTTTCAATATCTTCAATAGAATCAATCGCGACTCCCACCTTTCCCACCTCGCCTTCGGCAAGCGAATGATCGCTGTCGTAACCAATTTGCGTGGGCAAATCAAATGCTACACTCAATCCACTAACTCCCTGTGATAAAAGATAATGATAGCGCTTATTACTTTCTTCAGCCGTACTAAAACCTGCATACTGGCGCATGGTCCATAATTTACCACGATACATATCTTCTTTGACTCCACGTGTATATGGAAATTTTCCCGGCATCTCACCTTCAACGCTTTTTTTGTTTATATCGTCTGAAGTATATACCTCCTTAATTTCAATTCCTGAATCTGTAACTACGTTCTTCATAATCTTAATTTAATCAATCACATCAATTTTTTTGCTTCGAAATTGATAGCATCCAATACAATAGTGTGCAGCGTTGCTTTCGGGTTGTTAATTAAAAAATCAACGATCTGTTTATTGAGGTCTAACCCCGAGGCGCTGGCGGGTAAAGTAGCTGCCAACTGGTTAATGATATAAATATTTTGTTCCTTTAAATTAGTAACGGCTTTCCACACATCCATTGATACATAAATTTGCTGGCTGATATTATAATCATACTCCTGGCGGATTGCATCAATAAGCGCTCCCTGCATCTGGCGGGCTGTGTGGCCTGCATGTGGCGATCGGGAAAGTACATTTTGGAGTGAAATTCTTTCAACAAGAAGTGTAATTCTTTCAAATGCCTGTAGCCTTATTTTCTGTGTGTCGGGGTCACCACCGGGCTTTCTTTCTGCTAAATCTTTTTTGAGTGCTACAAATTCTGTGAGCATCCAAATCATGCTTAAAATAAGAACAAGAAGTAGTATAATACTGATCGTATCAAATGTTGACATTTACTTAATTTATTGTAAAAATAATCAATCCCAAAGTAAAGGTTGTAAATTTGAAATTGGATTTTAATGATCCATATTTATTCAAGTCTATTTTAAATTTTTAATTCACTTATGGAAATAATAAACAAAGAAACTGTTCGGTTAAGTGCTTCGGCAGTGGCTGAAGTTAAGAGGTTGATAGAACATGGCGATGCTGAAAACGATAAATATTTACGCATTGGAGTTAAAGGAGGTGGATGCTCTGGAATGTCTTATATACTTGGCTTTGAAGAGAAAACTGAAAAAGATGATGTGGTTGAAATTGATGGAATCAAATGCATCATTAACCCCTCGCATTTAATTTACTTATCCAATATGGAGATCGATTGGCAGGGAGGATTAAATTCAAGAGGGTTCACTTTTAATAACCCAAATGCCAGCACCAGTTGTGGTTGCGGCAGCTCCTTTGGTGTATAATACTTCTCAACTTTTTTCTACAAAAAAACCCGGCAACTTTCAAGTACCGGGTTTTTTATTAAAATCTATTTTGTATTAGCGAACTAATTTTTCCTTTACTGGCTTTTTATCACCTGAATTTGTAATGCGTGCTGTTCCTAATGGCTTGTCTTTGGCAAAATCCATAAGGACCGGTGCAGCAACAAATACTGAAGAATAAATACCGGCAATCACACCAATCAACATCGCGAAAGAGAATCCTCTTGTTACTTCGCCACCAAAAATAAACAAGGCAAGTAAAGTCAAAAACACAGTAACAGATGTCATCACGGTACGGGCCAATGTTTCATTAATCGCTTTGTTAATAATCGTTCCTTTCGAAGCACCCTTCATCAGATGACTTTCTTCCCTGATTCTATCAAAAACCACTACCGTATCATTCATCGAAAAGCCGACCACTGTTAGGATTGCCGCAATAAAGTGCTGATCAATCTCCAGTGGAAAAGGAACAATGTCTTTAAAGAAAGAGAACACTGCTAATAATATTAATACATCATGCAGGAGCGATACAATGGTACCCAATGAATATCTCCAATCTCTGAATCGAAGGAAGATATAAGTAATGATAGCAAGTATTGCAAATATTACCGCCTTAATAGCACCCGCTTCAAGGTCTTTGGAAATGATAGGCTGTACCACCTGTGAACTTTGAATGTTGTTTTTTGCGAACTGATCATAAGGAAGGTCAGCGGGTAATTCAGCTTTCAGTCCCTGGTATAAATGCGTTAAAACCGCACTGTCTGCATCTTCCTTGCCTATCAAATAAGAAGTGGTAATGTTAATATGTTTGCTATCTCCAACCGTTTTAATTACCGGGTTATCACCTTCAAACGCCTGGCTCAGCGGAGCACGAAGCCCTTCGATGTTAACTGATTTAGTAAACTCTACTGTGTAACTTCTTCCTCCCTTAAATTCAACGCCTTTATCAAACCCGTGAAAATAGGCACTCACACCCGCTATCAACACTACAACAGAAAACATGTAAGCATACTTCCTGTATTCAACAAACTTGTAAGCAGCATGTTGAAAAACAGTTTTTGATAAACCGGTAAAATATTTAAAATGCCTTTCCTTCGTCATCCATAATTCTGTAATCAACCTTGATAACAGGATACCACAAAATAAGGAAAGTGAAATACCGAGCATCTGTGTGGTTGCGAAACCAAGCACCGGTCCTAAACCGAAATAAAATAAAATAGCGGCAGTGAGGAACACCGTAACGTGTGCATCAATTACAGGAGCATACGATCTTTTATATCCATCACTTACAGCCTGCTGATGCGATTTACCCCTTGCTAATTCTTCTTTTATTCTCTCAAAAATAATTACGTTAGTATCAACCGCCATACCGATGGTAAGTACCAAACCTGCTATACCTGCGGCTGTTAGCGTAGCACCCAAAGCACTTAAAACACCGACGGTAAACAAAAGGTTAAATATCAAAGCGATGTTCGCGATCCATCCCGCCGTGTTGTAGTAAATCAACATTAAAATAAAGATCACGATAAATGAAACCAGAAATGCCAATCCACCACCTCTAACTGCATCTTGTCCTAACGTAGGCCCTACTATTTGTTCCTGGATAATTTTTGCAGGTGCGTCTATTTTACCAATTTTTAAAACGCTGGCTAAATCCTGCGCTTCTTCAACAGTAAAGTTTCCACTTATTTCAGAGTTTCCTCCTTCAATA
Organism: Ginsengibacter sp.; assembly: GCA_039918315.1. Taxonomy (GTDB): domain Bacteria; phylum Bacteroidota; class Bacteroidia; order Chitinophagales; family Chitinophagaceae; genus Ginsengibacter. Next base: position 12,302 of record JBDSHT010000302.1, read on the forward strand.
GCACCATTTACATTTGGAGCACTATAAACAATACCATCTAATACAATTGCAATTGGCCTACCTACATTGTCACCCGTCATTTTAGCCCAAACTCTGCTTCCGCTGGGAGTCATCGTCATTGAAATTGCCGGACGTCCGCGCTGGTCATAATCTGCTCTGGAATCCTGCACTCCTTCACCCTCTAATTTTGCTTTTTCAGTTCCGGGAATAGTTTTGATCGCATATAATTCAAAATATCTTTGGCCCGTCTTCTCATTCTTTTGCTGCATTCCATAAAGGAACTTTATGTTGGCAGGAAAATTATTTTTAACCACACCCATTTGCAAATATTGGTTGGCCAAAGAAGTGTCTTTAGCTTCCACATTTGCTATCGCAGAATAATATTGAGGTTTGCCACTTTGATCTTGTTGTGGGCCTATAAAATGAATCACACTGGCAAGTGGATGTTCGTTAGCCAATAATTTTGCAGAGTCAACAGTATTTTTAGTGGAATCTAATAGACTGCTGGAATCCTTACTAACACCACTTAAGAAACCGGCGAGCGCTTTATCTGCGTCATCAATATTCTTTCCGATCTCACTAATATTATATACTTCCCAAAATTGCAAATAAGCAGAAGCTTGCAGAAGATTTCTTACTCTAACGGGATCCTGCACACCGGCTAATTCCACGTTGATAGTTCCTTTTTTTGAGTCAAGGTTGATACTTGGCGAAGCAACCCCAAACTGATCTATACGCTTTAGAAGTACTTTATAAGTTTGGTTAATTGCTGTTTTTGAAATGGTCTCAAGATGCTCAAGTACTTTCTGATCGGAATCAGTAATCTTAATTTCCTTTCCTGCACCGGCAAACAATGAGGCTAATTTTACGCCTGGGTTTTGTTTCTGAAACACCTGCCCAAACAATGAAATATAATCTAAATCACTCTTTACCTTTTCGGCGTTGGTAGCTTCAAGTGCTTTCAACAGTTGCACATCTTTAGGATTATTGCTTAATGATTTTAATAGACCATCAAGGCTCACATTCATGGTTACACTCATACCGCCCTGCAAGTCCAGACCAAGCTGTAGCTCGCTTTCCTTCGCTTTTTGGTACGTAGTTCCAAACACCGGATAAATCTTTACGTCCCTCGTACTATCCAGATAATGCATGAATCTGTCATGAATTAACGCATCTTTTTCATCGCCGGAAATGCCGGGATTTTGCATCATAACAGATTTTTCAGCTTTTTGCTGCATTTTCTTTTCGTGGGCATTTACTACCCAGGTAAAAGAAAGTTGGTAAACAGAGATCAGTATAAGCGTAATGGTAAAAAACCACACCAGGCCTTTCAATTTCATATCATATTTTTTAGAAGTTGGCAAAGATAGGGTTTTGATGTTAAAATTTTTTCAGGATTTTACCCGTTGGTATGCTGTTTTTTCCTAAAATAAAATGGACTATTATTTAAGTTGTATTCATATAGAGCAATTCTCCAATCGTAACACCCACTTTTTTGCATTGGTATTTTTCTAAACTTCATTTCTACATCGTGAGCCGACATTTTATATTAACTCGTAAAAATTCTTTGCTTTTGAATTTTGAATGCCATTTATCAAATACTTATTTTTGCAAAAATTTTAAAATCAAACAGATGAAATTATCTTCTTTCTTATCAAGATTTAGTGAGCCCGAAACTTTAAAAATGGCAAAACTAGGGCGTGAATTACGAGCTAAAGGCATTGATATTATTGACCTCAGCTTAGGCGAACCCGATTTCAATACCCCGGAACATATAAAGGAAGCGGCTAAAAAAGCTATCGATGATAACTACAGCCACTACTCACCGGTACCCGGTTACCTTGATGTAAGAGAAGCGGTTTGTAAAAAATTAGAAAGAGATAATGGACTTACCTATTCACCATTGCAAATTGTTTTAAGCACCGGTGCAAAGCAAAGTATTGCGAACACCATGCTAAGCATTTTGGATGACGATGATGAAATTATTATACCAACTCCTTACTGGGTTTCCTATTCTGAAATAGCAAGGCTTGCCAGGGCCAAAGTTGTTTTCGTAGAGTCAACTGCAGAATCCAATTTTAAGATTAGTCCGGAACAATTGGAAGCAGCCATCACTGATAAAACAAGATTGTTTATTTTTTCATCTCCATGTAATCCTTCAGGTGCTGTTTATTCTAAAGATGAATTAGAAGGATTGGCCAAAGTTTTTGAGAAGCACCCTTCTGTGTTTATTATAAGCGATGAGATTTATGAATACATCAACTTTGAAAAAGCTAATGGCGAAAGACGCCAAAGCATTGCCCAGTTCGATTATATAAAAGACAGGGTGATTATTGTGAATGGCCTTAGCAAAGGATTTGCGATGACAGGATGGAGACTGGGTTTTATAGCTGCAAATGAAACGATAGCAAAAGCCTGCGAAAAAGTGCAGGGACAATTTACCAGTGGACCCAATGCCGTAACCCAACGGGCTGCCATTACCGCCCTTACCACTTCATTGGAACCTACGTTTGAAATGGTAGATCAGTTTAAAAAGAGAAAAGAAAAGGTAATGAATTTATTGAAAGAATTGCCTTTACTAAAATGTACCGAGCCTGAAGGGGCATTTTATATTTTCCCTGAAGTAAAAAATTATTTTGGAAAAAAATTCGGCGAAGAGGAAATTAAAAATGCATCCGACTTGTGCATGTTTCTGCTGAACGAAGGCCATGTGTCAACCGTAGCAGGCGATGCATTTGGAGCACCCAATTATCTGCGGATTTCTTTTGCCAATAGCATGGCAAATATTGAAGAAGGATTTAGTAGAATTAAAATCGCTTTGGATAAATTGAAATAGAAATAAATTCAATAATAAAAAAAGGCATGAAAAAAAAATTCATGCCTTTTTTTATTTGTTGTTGTGTGGGATTACTGTTGCCCAAGAAGTTGATACATCTCTTCTAATTTTGGAGAAAGAATAATTTCTGTACGTCTGTTATTTGCCCGTCCTTCAGAAGTTCCATTTGTATCCACCGGATCAAAATAACTGTGACCTGAAGAAATAACACGGTTAGGATCTACCTTATAATTATTTACTAATATCCGCACAATCGAATTTGCGCGAGCTGTGCTTAGCTCCCAATTATCCTGGTATTTTCCTCTGATCGGAATGCTGTCTGTGTGGCCTTCAATGTTAACAGCAACATCTGCATTTAAATTCAAAACCGCTGCCAGTTTGGATAAAGCATCTACACCTTTGGGATTTACAACAGCACTTCCTGAAGGAAATAATAAACTTTCAGAAAGGCTCACGTAAACTTTTCCATCCTTTTGATGTACAGTAAGTTCGTTGGAATTAAAACCTTGCAATGCTTCAGACATTTTATTTTTCAACCGGTCTGAAGCCGCTTTCTGCTCAGCTAAAAGATCCTGTAGTTGTTGCAATTTTTGTTGACTAAGTTTTAATTTATTTTGTTGCTCTTCCGTTTGTTTGCCTAACTGGCTATTTTGAGCATTCAGATTCCCTATTTGTTTCTCACGTTCTGCAATATCTTTTTCAAGATTGGCAATTTTGGTTTCAAGGGAGCTTACAATTTTTCCTATCGCAGTAATTTTGTTTTCAAACTTTACACTGTCCGCACGGAGTGAACTTACCTGGTTTTGAGATTGCGTCAAATACCTTTTAGCCACGCAACTGGAAAGCAGAAACATACCTACGATTACTACTAAATATTTTTTCATAATAAATTATTTTCTCTTGAATATTAAAAAATAGTGCCAAGTTTATTATCACTGCCCATTTCTTTCTCTCTAAAGATTGCTGTGGATATAAATACAATTTTCGGGAAATCATTGCAGACTACTCAACACTTTGAAAATATCAACACGACGAATGTATGTGTCGAAATTTTATAAATAAAAAAAACTTCTACAAATAAATGAAGAAGTTATAAAACATTTCAAAGAAGTTTTCGCTTTTCAAATTACCTGGTTGGTCAATTTCACTTCGTCTTACTTCGTAATCGGGATTAACTTTACACGCAATGACATCAAATAATTAAATAGCAATTACCTGTCAGGTTTTTGTGTTTTCAAATCAATTATGAACCAACGGATAGATAATAAAAAATCATTGCTTTGGAAAATAGAAGGAAATCATTTGCCACAAGCATCTTACATTTTTGGAACCATTCACCTTATTTGTGAAAAGGATTTTGAAATAAAA
>JBDSHT010000303.1:0-4612 GCA_039918315.1 Ginsengibacter sp.
AAGCATTTAAAAAGATATCCCGAAGCTTTAGCTGCGTATAAATTAGCGCTGTCCGTTGCGGAAAAAGCAAATTACAGAAATGCCATTTTTACTGTAACCGCAAACCTCGGTGAAGTGAATCTCCTCCAGGCAAATTATAAAGAAGCATTACAATATCAATTGAAAACGATTGGATTCATGGAGGAAGCAGGTGATCGCTCCAATCTTGTGGAAAACTACATACACGCAAGTACCATTTATGAAAAACTGAAAGATTACCCTTCTGCATTGGCGTTTCAGAAAAAAGCCCGGATTTTAAGAGACAGTACTGCGTCCATTGAGAGTGACAAAGCAATGTCAGAATTGCTTACCAAGTACGAAACAGAAAAGAAGGAAGGAACCATTGAATCGCAGCAAAAACAACTGTCGCAGCAACGACAAAAACAATGGCTAACAGCAGGTGCAGCAGGGTTGTTGGCTGTATTGTTGATCGTCTCTTTCCGAAGTTACCGATTGCGCACGAAAGCAAATAAACTGTTGGCGATAAAAAATGCCGAGAATGAACTTCTGCTAAAAGAGATTCATCACAGGGTGAAAAATAACCTGGAGGTAGTGAGTAGTTTGCTGGCGTTGCAAAGTGCACAGATAGATGATCAAAGTACAAAAGATGCTATGCTGGAAGGGCAAAACCGCGTACAATCTATCGGTATTGTACATCAGAAATTATACCAGGGAGAAAACCTGGGAGCCATTGAAATGAAAGATTATTTTATCAACCTGAGCGAAAGTATTTTAGATACATTTGGTGCCGAAAAAAAAGTGCAGGTAGAATGCGCTATGGACAAATTGAATGTTGACATTGATACTGCTGTTCCGCTTGGCTTAATTGTAAATGAATTGCTCACTAACACACTGAAATATGCATTCCCTGATGGAAGAAATGGCAAGGTGAAGATTACATTAAAGAAGAATGAAAACGGCAATTTAAATCTCCTGGTTACTGACAATGGCGTGGGCAAAAGCGGCATTGTAAAAGGTACTGGTTTCGGCGGTCAGTTAATCGATTTGCTTACCAAACAATTGAGTGGATCTATGACAGAAGACATGTCTAATGGTACTTCTATCTTCTTTGAGTTTAAAACAAATAGTGCTGCATAATTCTTTCCGATCCTACAGACAGACAGTTTTATGTTTTTAATCCAACAACAGAAAACTTTTGCATTTTGTATGGTTGTTCATTTTTGCCGATAGGTGTCAATTACTTAGTTTTACTGCCATAACCTTTTTCTTTTAAAAAGATTTAACCTAAAACCCTTTCACCAATAATTATTAAAATGAAAAGAATTTATTTTTCGCTAATGCTCCTGGTATTTGCCGGGTCAGTATTAGCGCAGGAAGTATCATTTACAGAGTACAATCTGCCGAATGGTTTACATGTTGTATTGCACCAGGATAATAAAGCTCCAGTGGTGGCAGTATCTGTTATGTACCATGTGGGTAGTAAAGATGACAGCCCCGGTCGCACAGGCTTTGCTCACTTTTTTGAACACCTTTTATTTGAGGGAACCGAAAATATCCCAAGGGGAGAATTTTTTAAAATGGTGAGCAAAAATGGAGGAACCAACAATGCAAACACCACACAGGATCGCACATTTTATTACGAAGTGTTTCCAAGCAATCAATTGAAAATGGGCCTATGGCTTGAAAGCGAAAGAATGATGCATCCCATCATTAATACGATAGGCGTAAAAACACAAAACGAGGTGGTAAAAGAAGAGAAGAGATTGAGTTTTGATAACAGGCCTTACGGAAATTTTACAACCTATATTTTCAAAAATCTTTTCACAAAACATCCCTATCATAATTCACTAATCGGGAGCATGGACGATCTGGATGCCGCTACACTGAACGAATTTAAAGCCTTCAACAAAAAGTATTACGTGCCTAATAATGCAGTGATAGTAATTGCCGGCGATATTCAAATAGCTGACACAAAAAAATGGGTGGAAGCCTATTTTGGACCAATACCAAAAGGAGCTCCTGTTGTGCATGAAAAAATTGTTGAGGCTCCAATAACTACCCAAATTATTGATACGGCTTATGATGCAAATATTCGAATACCCGCAATAATGACTGCATACCGCGTACCGGGCATTACCAGCGATGATGCCGTTGCTCTTCAATTGGTATCTGCTGTATTAAGCCAGGGAGCGAGCAGCCGTATGTATAAAAAAATGGTGGATGAAAAAAAGGAAGCACTTGCTGTTCAAACATTTAATTATGCGTTGGAAGATTATGGAGCTTACATCTGCCTTGCGCTGCCAAACGGCAATGTACCCTTGAATGATCTATTAAAAGATATAGATGAAGAAATTCTAAAAGTACAGACAGACTTAATTTCAGAAGATGAGTTTACAAAGCTCCGCAACCAGGCAGAAAATGCTTTCGTAACTGCCAATGATCAAATGATTGGAGTGGCCGAAAACCTTGCTAACGGTTATACTTTTTATAATAATACCAACCACATCAATACTGAATTGAAAAAGATAAAAGCAGTAACACGTGAGGACATCCGCAATGTGGCAAAAAAATATTTAAATCCAAATCAAAGATTGGTATTGTATTATTTACCCAAAAAATAAATGAAATTATCCTATTGCGTTTTTTAAATGAAAAATAAAATGAAAAAAATATTTAGTCTCGTTATAATACTATTGAGCTTCCAGATAAGTAATGCTCAGACTACCGTTGATCGTACGAAGCCGCCGAAAGCAGGGCCAGCACCAGTTATAAAAATAAAAGATCCGGCAATTTTCAAACTTAATAATGGCATTACTGTATTGGTTGTTGAAAACCATACACTGCCAAAAGTGAATGCGCAACTAGTTATAGACAGAGGTCCTGTGTATGAAGGACAAAAAGCCGGGGTACTCGCATTGTTGAGCGCAATGATGAATGAAGGCACGAAGAATATGAGTAAGGCAGAGTTTGATAAAAAAATTGGTTTGATGGGAGCAGGTGTTTCTCTTTCCTCAACGGGAGGTGGAGTATCTGCGTTGACCCGTTATTTCAAACCTTCATTCATGATCTTTGCTGATGCATTAAAAAATCCGCTGTTTTCTGAAGAGTCTTTTGGAAAAGTACAGTCCCAAATGATTACAGGACTTAAAGCCGACGAAAGAAGCGCACCTTTAATTGCAAGCCGCATGTTAAGCGCGTTGAGCTATGGAAAAAATACTGCCTTCGGTGAGTTTGAAACTCCTGAAAGCGTACAATCAGTATCTCTGTCAGATATAAAAGATGCCTACAAAAATTCTATCACTCCATCCAGAGCCTATTTGATTTTCACGGGTGATATCACGGTAGCGCAGGCAAAACAAATTGCCACAGATGCATTAGGAAAGTGGACCGGGAAGACATTGACTTTTCCAACTTTTCCTCCGGCAAAAAATTTAAGTAAAACAGAAATAGATGTGATAGATGTGCCGAGTGCAGTGCAGGCACAGCTTTACGTGTCTAACCTTATTACAAATCCCTTGAGCAATCCTGATTATTTTGCTTTGTTATTGGCAAATCAAATACTGGGTGGTGGAGCAGAAGGTAAATTATTTTTAAACCTAAGAGAAAAGCATGGTTTCACTTATGGAAGTTATTCTTCTATCGGAAGTGGTAGGTTCCAGTCTTTAGCACAGAGCAATGCGCAGGTGCGAACTGAAAAAGTGGACAGCGCGGTTGCAGAAATAATTGCTGAAGTAAAAAATATGCGTGAAGGGAAATTCGCCCAGGCGGATCTGGATCTTGTGAAAGCGAAATTCAATGGTTCTTTTGCTTTGGGCATGGAAAATCCATCGCTTGCAGCTACTTATGCTTTGAATATTTTAATCAATAATTTACCCAAAGATTTTTACCGCACTTTTTTACAAAAGATAAATGCAGTGACACTTGCAGATATCAAAAGGGTATCTCAAAAATATATCAACGCAGATGGCGCACGCATCATCATAGTAGGAAAAGCAGACCAAATATTGCCTGGTTTAAAAAGGCTTAATTATCCGATCAAACAATCTGACGCTTACGGCAACCCTGTTGAAATGAAGGCTGCCACTGCAAGTGACGTGAAGGCAGACCCAAATATTACGGCTGATAAAATAGTAGGAAATTATCTTAAAGCAATTGGAGGAAAAGAAGCTTTAGAAAAAATAAAAAGTTATAGCGCTAATTTATCTATCGATATGATGGGTCAAAAATTTAGCGGTGTTATGAAAAAAATGGCTCCTTATTCGAATCTTATGGAAATGACAATGCAAGGTCAAACTGTGATGAAAATGGTGTTTGACGGCACCAAAGGATCCCAGGCGCAAATGGGGCAATCAAAGGAAATGTCGCCGGAAGAAATAAAAACGCAGATGGATAAGAAAGGAGTTTTCCCTCAATTGCATTATGCCGATGCTGATTATAAAATAAGTACAGATGGTACGGCAAAAACAAACGGAGAGGATACTTACAAATTAAAAGTTACCGCACCGAGCGGAAAAGTAACCACCGAATACTACAGCATTAGCACAGGGTTTCTTTTAAAACAAGAAGCTAAAATTTCTGCAAACGGCCAGGAAATGGAACAATCCACACTATT
>JBDSHT010000304.1:0-10978 GCA_039918315.1 Ginsengibacter sp.
ATTGCTTCCCGCTACTCCTGTTTCTGTTTTCTCTCCTGTGGAATTTGTGATGCGCAATTCATTATTTTGAAAAGAAAATTGAAATGGATCGTTGCACCAAACCCATCTTCCTTTGTTGGATAAGAGCAACGAAGCACTTTGGTTATTGGAGACATCACCGTAAAGGTTGAAAGAAAAATTTGAACTTTTATTGAACGGCATCTTGTAACCATATTGTGCTGCGCCTCCCCACCACTGCTCATTTGGAAGGAGTGGGAGAGTGAGTGTGGAATTAAGTGATTGTGCAAAAAGAGTAGATGCAACAGTTAACAAAAAAAGGATTAGAAGTAAAAGATGTTTCTTCATTTATTTCGGTTATATAATTGGTGATTGATCATTCCCAGTGCATCTGCATTAACGCTAATCAATTTAATTCTGTGGATGTAAAAATACCGTTTTTAATTTATTAGATTTTATGTGGCCAAAGGCTGTAGAGCCTAGGTGAATATGATATTGGGAGCAGAAATTAGTGCGGATATTTGTGGGTGGGAGAGTGTTGCACGTTTGCATTATTTATCGGGTTGTAGGTTGTGATAAAAATGCAATGGTTAGAGAAAGCAGTAAATAAGTTGTATAAAAAAATAACGGATCTAATTGGAATTTAGATCCGTTAACTTTTTTTAAAGTGGGCACGGTTGTAACTGAGAATGGTTTTTCAGCGAAAAAATTTATTTTTCATTAAGCAGATCCGTAACAATTTTATCAAAATCTTTTTTGAATATAACATGATGAACCCCTGTGGCAGGGCCATCAAAACCATTTGTGATCTTTCTAATATTTCCCTTCTTATCAACAAAAATTGTAGAGGGGAATGCAACAATTCTTTCTATTGGGGGCAGCGTCTTTGAACCATCCACGATCTCTCCTACTGTAATTCCAGTAATCAAAACGGGATATGTTACTCCCAATCTTTTTTTGAAAGGTTGCAGAGATTTTTGAGACTTTGCAAAATCGCTGGTTCGTTCAAAAGAAAGCCCGATTATTTCAAGACCTTTATCCTGATTTTTTTCATAGTAGTCAGTCAGGAATTTTGCCTCGTCCATGCAATTAGGGCACCATGATCCCATGATAGTGATCACCATTACTTTGTTTTTAAATTGCTTATCAGATAATGACACCATGTGACCATCAACCATATCCTGAAAACTGAAATTCAATTTATCAGAACCAGTTGTTATTTTGGTTTCTCCAGATGCCTCGGGTAATTCAGCGTTATCGTTTCTCTCGGCAGACCAATTTTGTTCTGCTAAAATCCCTGCGTAAAATTTGCCTCCGGAAATTTTATTTTTATTGTCAATTTTTGCAGTGAATAAAAACGAATGGCTACCATCAAAGGAGGAAAGTTTTAAACTATCTCCACTAACCACTCCTTCAAGAAAACGATAATCGCCGGTAGGCTCACGAAAAGTACCCGTGAGATAAGAACCCACCTGGGAAAACTCTCCTACCAATTCTGCAACTGTATTGTTTGCACCAGTAAAATTTGCAGACCATCGTCCGGAAATATTTGCAATGGGAGGAGCCTTAATTTCAAATCTCTTCTTTTGATTGTACGTAGCATAGAAAGGCAAACTTTGCTTGTATGTGCCAAGATCTCTAATCCAAACTCCCTGCAAGTTACCATCTTCATTAATCTTCGCTTCAAAACCTGAAGCGAAAAAAGGCATTTGTATAAAAACAGAATCATTCCTGAAAATGATACTATCTACCAGCAAACGCTCTTTACCGTTTATTACATAAATAACCTTTTTGCCAACACTATCTTTTGTTTCAAAATTGAAAACTATTTTTTGGCCATCAGCCCTCTGTATAACACCTTTCCAAATGCCATTTTTAAATTGCAAAGGCTTTGCAATAAAGTATATAGTAGTGAAAGTAATTAATAGAAGAATTGCTATAGTAAAGCGTTTGCTTCGAAATACCTTTTGTTTTTTCATGTTTGTATAAAGCTAATGTTTCCAGATAAAATAAGGTCTCCGTTCAGACTTATTCAGTCTAAGCGGAGACCTTTGATACTCTTCATTATTACTTATTCCAGAATAATTTTGTTGTCACAAGATCTCCGCCAATGGCTGCTGCTGCAGCCTTATAGTTGATACCATTAGATGTGGACTCACCTGACGGATATCTGTACCTGCTGGGAAAGTCTGAAATGGCTGCTACGGGCTTAGGCAAAACAGGATAATGTAGTCTGCGTAATTCTGTCCATGCGTCGAAGCCGCGGGTGTACAAAGCAATCCATTTTTGCAAACCGATTTTTTCTTTGTAGGTACTACCATTCGCCGTTGCATAAGCAACCTGTGGATTTAGCAAATAGGCATTGGCTTCAGAAGTGGTGGCTCCCCAATATTCCATAGATGCTTTTATTCCATTGTTATAATAATTTGATACGGTGCCTGGCACATCCATTCCACGTGCTGCTGCTTCTGCCAATAGAAATTGCGTTTCGGCACAATCCATAAATATGTAAGGAACTTGCTGTGCCGTTACTTGTGAAGAAGGCTTCGAAAAGTTTGCATACGCATTGCTCTTTCCTACAACTCCTCCGCTATATGCTGAGCCAGTAATATCTGTGGTAAAATAGTGTATGCGGCGCGGATCATTCAATTTATTCAAACTGTCTGCAAGTGATTCTGCAATTACAAAATCTATTCTACCCGATTGAATAACGGTTGTCCATTGTGGATTTGTGTTTGGTGGTGTTGCCAAATAATTAAACAGAGCATTGTCTTTATTTAAAGACATCACGCCGCCATTCACTGCTTCCTTTACTTTTTTTGCTGAAACAGTTGGATCAGAATCTGCTATCAACATACTCATTTTAAGTTTGAGTGAATTAGCAAATACCAGCCAGCTTTTTACATTTCCATTATAGATTAAATCATTGCTACCAAAAGAGCCCGCATTGATATTGAGACCGGCAATACTTGTGTCCAATCTATTAAGCAAATCGTAATAAACTGTTTTTGCATCATCATACACCGGAAATGGATATTTGTTCGGTTCCAGCGCTTGTGTATAAGGGATGTTCCCAAAGGTATTGACCAACACAGACCAGGCATACACCTGCATTATGTCAGTGATATCTTGCTGATTTCTCGCCACATCACGATCCTTAACGTCAGTCGGTATCAATTTTTTTGCCTCAGCAAAATTATTAAGCGCATCGCGATACAATAACCCCCACCAAATTTGCGGCAGGTTTGTATTGTCAATTTGATAGTTGCCTTCAGTTACGTAAGTGGTTTGTGCATAGTACTGAGACAAAAGAATAAATATATTCACCTGCGGATTCGGTGTTGCCATTGCATCAGATAAATTTTTCTGCGCGGTGGTAAACAAAGTGTAAGATGGAACTGACGAAGGTGCTTTTGTATTTGTATTTAAATCGGTCATATTCTTTCTACAAGAAATTGTAGATAAGAAAAGTACAGGTAATATAATTTTATAAAATTTCATGTCGGTTGAGTTAAAAAGTGAATTTTAAATTAATACCAATGTGACGGGTGGCTGGTATTGATCCCGCCTGGTATCCCAATGCATTACCGGAACTCAGATTGTCTTCCGGGTCAGCATACGGTAAGTTTTTGTGTATGATCCAAAGATTTCTTCCCAGAAGCGAAACGTCAATTCCTTTAACAGAATGCAATCTTTTAATAACGGATGAAGGAAGTGAGTATGTCAATGCTACTTCTCTAAGTTTTACATATCCTCCATCATACACATATCCTTTGGCAGCAGACATAAAGCCACCATACAGGCCCCATGACTGGCTGTTATCTACGCGAACTGTATTAGGTTTTCCATCAGCAGTTACTCCCGGAAGTATAATACCACCTTTTTCAGCCAAAGTATTGCGTGAAGGGTATCCTAAATCATTCAACCCTGCAGATTCAACATAAAGCCCTGATGCTAATCCGGCATATCTGTCATAAGAAAATATATCACCTCCTTTTCTTACATCAATAAGGAAACTCAGGTTAAAATCTTTGTATTTAAAACTGTTGTTGATGCCTCCCGTCCAGTCAGGCGTTGTATTGCCTATTCTATTATCGGAATTTGAATTCACCATATAATATCCTTTGCTATCAACGGTGCGTTGTCCGTTAGTATAAACAAAATCAGTTCCTTCAATCACTCCATAAGGTTGGCCAACCTGTGCGTTAATAGAAATTGGATACAATGAACGCAAAGGAATATTGGTAGTATTTTCATACAATGAAATTACTTTGTTGTTATTCTTACTCCAGTTCAAATTTATGTTCCAATTGAAATCCTTTGTTTTAATAACTGAACCAAATAGAGAAAGTTCGACACCCTTATTTTTGATACTACCGAAGTTTACCCAACTGGCCGTATAGCCGGTTGCCTGAGAAACATTAACCTGAGTAATCTGATTTGATGTGTTAGAATTATAATAGGTAACATCAAAGCCTACACGAGAATTCAGAAAAGACATTTCCAAACCAGCTTCGTAACTTGAAGTGCGCTCAGGTTTTAAGTTCGGGTTATTTTGAGTAGTGGGCAAACCGAATAAACTAACAGTACCAAAAGAAGGAATGGGGTTGTACACATTCTTCAAACTCATAGCTGGAGCGTCATTGCCGACTTCTGCATAGTTAGCTCTTAGTTTTCCAAAAGAAATATAGGGTGTGTTTTTCAATAATTTTGAAAATATAAAACTACCGGAAACAGAAGGGTAGAAGTAGGCATTGTTAGTTTGTGGTAATGTAGAAGATTGATCTCTTCGACCTGTCAAGTCAAGTGTTAAGTACTCTTTATAAGCCAACGTTGCACCGGCAAAAACACCTCCAACTTCGATTCTTGTTTCTGTTTGCGTAGGTGGGGTGATGGGAGCCTTTGAGTTAGTAAGGGTGTATAATTTAGGAACAACCAAGCCTGCATTAGTTGTTGCAAAATAGGAGTTGTAGTTTGTTTCCCGTAAGTTTCCACCAATAAGGGCCTTCAGTGTGAGGTCAGTAGAAATATTCGCTTTATAGTTCGCTAATAGGTCATAATTTTTTTCACTAAATGTATTATTAGCTACTGAATAAAATGGTACACGCGAACTTCCAATTGCATTCCTTTCTTCACGTACAGAATTATAATCATCCAGCGATATTCTACCCATAATACTCAAATTGTCTAAAATGGAATAGTTAAGATAAATATTGCCGAAGTAACGGTTTCTCGTATCAGTCTCATAGTTCTCGTAGCGGCTGAAGTAGGCGTTATCTGTATAGGCAGGTCCGGCACCTCCATTATCATACTTAAAAGGGTCCCGCATATTCCAGGTTATATTTTGTCCTGTATTAAAATAAGCGGCTTTTTGATCTTTGTCATCAATGTTCATCTGCCACCAGTCACGCATATTATATACAACGTTACTTCTATACCCTGTTCCGTATCTTCCTAGTCCATCAGTATTTGAATAATTGAAAGAAGCGCCTGCAGTAAGTTTATCCGTTAGTTTATAAGTCGTTCCGGAACTGAACATGTTCTTCTTTATATCACTATTGGGAAGTATTCCTTTATCATCAATCCGTGTATATCCAATTTTAAAACTTCCTTTCTCACCACCTGCCGATGCGAAAACACTTGTGTTATAAGAGAGTGGACTTATAAAAAATGTTGTGGGATCATTTTTACCAGCTACCCACGGAGTTGCCTTGCCAAAATTAGGAGACCCTTTATAAAATGCATCCCATTGATATACTAATAAATTGGGGTCAAACTTTGCGCCGTAAGAAGCATCTTCTGTAGTTGCAACGACTAAAGAAGGACTAGAGCCACCAAAGATTTTTCCGTATAAGAAATTGCCATCAGGAGACCCGTATTGACTTATTGGGCCGTAACCAGCTCCATACTCATGCTGATATTTTGGAAATGTACTTTTGTCAAAAGAAGCCTGAGTGATTCCTGTATTAACCACTACGTTCAATTTGTTAGTTCCTTTTTTTGTGGTAATTTCTATGACACCATTGCTGGCACGAGAGCCATATAATGCAGATGCAGCAGCGCCCTTGAGTACTGTAACAGATTCGATATCATCAGGATTGATATCAACACCCGTATTTCCATAATCAATTCCACCGCCGGCTGTTTGTTGAGTTGCTGAATTGGTATTCGAATTATCAAAGGGTATTCCATCCACTACAAAAAGCGCCTGGTTATTTTGAGTAATAGATTTGTATCCTCGAAGAATTACATTAGTGGATCCTCCCAAAGAATTATTCTGAGAAACCTGAAGTCCTGATATTTTGCCGGAAAGTCCATTTATAAAATTGGCGTTTCTCGTTTTATTAATTTCTGCTCCGGGTACCTGTTGTGCCGCATACGGAAGGGTATTTCGGTTTCTTTTAATCCCAAGTGCGGTAACAATTACTTCACTAAGTGAATTGTCTTCTTTGACCATACTTATATCAATATTGGCCCTGTCTCCAACCATCACTTCCTGAGTTGTATATCCGGTAAAAGAAATTATTAATGTAGATTTCTTGCCAGGAACATTAATGGAAAATTCGCCACTGGCGCTCGTTGTAGTTCCGTTTTTGCTTCCTTTAATAATTACGCTCGCATTCGTTAAAGGATTGCCATTTTCATCCAATACCTTTCCTTGTATTTCCAAAGAAGGATCTATAAGAACAGGCACATTGGAAACCTGTAAAGGCAACACCTTCTTTTGTTGAATGACAATAGTATTCTTTACAATGGAATAACTGAGTTGTAAATTTTTTAAACAGGCAGATAAAGCATTATCCAAACTGGCATTCTTGATATCAATATTCATGGGTTCGGTCTTTTGAATTAAAGTCCGATCATAAAAAAATAAGAAGCCCGTTTGAAGTTCAATGGATTTAAAGATTTCTACCAAATGAACATTTTTTTTGACAATGGTAATCTTTTGAGCATTGCTATCTTTCGCGCTTGCCTGGAAAATAAAAAACAACAATAATGCAATCGTTAGTTTCATAATCATCCATGTTCTGGCTTTTAATGTTTTGGCGCCATTTTTAGTTTGGCGTCCTACAGTTAAATACATAGTTTTGATTTGATTTTGGTTAAAAATTTTGTTTACACGACAACGTTTTAGCCTCTCAGCCGGCGATGCTTCGAACATTGCTGGCTTTTTTGTTTTAAGAATCGCTGCAAGGCAAACAGCAATTCACATTTAATTTTCAGTCACTAATTTTTAGTGAACAATTATTTTTTTTCCTACTACAGTAAATTTTACATTGCTTAATTCTAATATTTTCAATACATCAGATAACTGAGCATCCCTGCGAATTTTCCCTTCAAAACTTCTATCCGGTACTTTGTCATCATAAACTATTTCCACGTCGTACCACCGGCCTATCTGTTTCATAATGGAAGTGATATTTGCTCCCGAAAACTGGAACAATCCATTCTTCCACGCAACAGCCTCATCCATGTCCGCTTCGCGTATGTCAACTTTATCGCCTTTGTTTTTAACGATTCCCTGCTGACCTGGTTTCAATGTGCCTGACAAAGATCCTTTCGTGATTTTTACGCTTCCTTCCAGCAAACTTGTTTTTATAGAATTTTCATCTGAATAAGAGTTTACATTAAAATGAGTGCCCAACACATTTACCTGCATGTCGCCAACTTTTACATGGAAAGGTTTGGTTTTATCTTTTGCAACTTCAAAATATGCCTCACCGGTTATTTCTACATTCCTTTCGTTACCTGCAAATGAGGCAGGAAAGCGAATGGATGAAGCTGCATTGAGCCAAACTTTGGACCCGTCCGCCAATATTAGTTGGTATTCATTTCCATTGGATGTAGTAATGGTGTTATAAACAGTTTTTGCGCTCATGTCTCCACTTTCTTTTTGGTAGGAAATCTGCCCGTTTATTTTCAGGACTTTCGAATTGCCTTGTTGTGCCAAAGTGCCATTGGCTGCATGATCTAAAATAATAGTGCTCCCATTATCAAGTGTTAGTACGGCATTATTTGTTCCTGGAGTTATAATATTTGAACGAAGTGTCTTGTTCTCTTTTTGGGCAACAAAGTTTTCATTTTTTTGATGAAGAAAATAAAAAGCCGACATGGAAATTGCGATAATCAACGAAGCTGCTGCGCATACACGAAACCAGGTTTTTCGGTACAATGGAACTATATAACGCACGTCTGTCGTAACATCAACGGCAATCGCGTTTTTTATTTTATTAAAAACATCGTCTAATAATGGATGATCTTCTACATCAGAAACAGGTGATGATTCTTCAGGTAAATCAGATTGTTGGCGAATAAGACTTCTCAGCAAAGTCTCATTTTCTGCCAGATTGAAATGTTGTAACAACATTCTTACTTCCTCTGCCGTACATGAGTTATTCAGGTACTTCTGAAATAAGCTTTTTACATACACGTTTTTCTCGTCCAACATAAATTTTTTATTTATCGGGATACTATGTCCGGAGTTAAATTCGCTAACTATTATAACAAATACGTTTGAAAGAGTAATGACATCTGCTCCGGA
Organism: Ginsengibacter sp.; assembly: GCA_039918315.1. Lineage (GTDB taxonomy): Bacteria > Bacteroidota > Bacteroidia > Chitinophagales > Chitinophagaceae > Ginsengibacter. Next base: position 8,540 of record JBDSHT010000304.1, read on the forward strand.
AGAAAATAATTTTAATGAAAATTATTTTGAATGACTTGAAGAAAAGCTTTCAGCACAATGGCTTCTGATTGTAAGTCGTAAAAAGGGATTTACTGTAGAAGAAAAAATAGGACACAGATAAATGTTATGTGATACTTTTCCAATTTTTCACGTATAGATTTTGTAGCCTTTACCACGTGATCGTTGATAGTAGAGGTTGATACATGAAGAAGTTCGCTAACCTCTTCATAACTTCTTTCTTCCATTTTGATTAATTGAAAAACCTGGCGTCGTTTAGGTGGTAAGGTATCTATCGCATTCCGCAAAAGCAAATTTGTTTCTTCCCTGTTTATCTTTTCTTCCACATGCAGGTATTCAACGCAGGCAATGTTGATTAATACTGTTTGTAATTTTTTATCGCGGGCGGCTTTGCGAAAAAAGTCATAAACAAGATTTTCCGCAATACGGAACAAATAGGAGTGAAAAGATTTTTCCGGATCAATGTTTTGCCGGTTATTCCAAATCTTTATAAAGGCTTCCTGGGCTATTTCTGCTGCAAAGTTTTCTGCCTTTACTAATTTCATTAGAAACCTCAATAGGTCTTTACTGTATAAATAATATAGTTCTTCAAATGCCGCTTCATTTCCCTCATTTAAGAGCTTTACTAAAACTTTTTTATTTGTAGAGTTGGTTTCCAAATCAAGAATTGATTTAAATTATTTTGCCTGTGAAACTAGTATTATTTTGTTGTATCAAAAAATAAGCATTCGTTTGCTTTAGCCTTTTATGACAAATTCTAAAAGTAAAAAACTTTTGCTCATGGGCTAAAATTTTCGCTCCCTTGCAGCGATGGGAACCAGATTACAGGAACACTTTCAAGGATAGGGTCGCCTTATAATTGACGACGGAAATTAATCTCACACCCCTTTCCATAAATGGATCACTTTTACTGTGTTCACCGGTTTCTACGCGCCCGGCATATCTTTTCTCAAACGAATTATTGCCTTTTATTTTTAATGAAATATCATACCAGTTGAAATTGTTTTTAAGATCCAGAATCCTTTCTTTCGTATCCATTTTATTTAGAACAAAAGATTGCTTTTCATTTTTGTACAAATTGTCAATGATGTCAACGACATGATTTTCATTGCTTAAATTCTTGAATGACACGATAACATTACCGGTAAGTTTTCCCCGGGAAGTTTTGGTTTGTTCATATTCGAAATGAATATTAATTAAAGGATCATTTTTTTGTCTCCGCTAAATTTTTATTTATCTACTGCATATAATCTACCTGCCTCATCATCATCAATCTGTATTTATTAAAGATTGTGTATTTGGTTACAAAACCAAGATACACTCCTTTAGAATCGGTAACCGGCAGAATGCGTGTGCCCTGCATATCCATTATTTGCATCACGTCAAACATAGGCGTGTCAATATTTATGGTTCTGTTGGCGGGTTGTGCAATGTCGCGAACCAACCTGCCCTGGTCTTCTTCTTTTCTGCTGACCAGCAATTCCAATAGCCGATCGCTGTATAATACTCCCGTTAATATTCCTTCATCATTTACCACCGGAAAAATATTTCGTGTTGTGTGTACAATGTCTTTGCTTCGGCTTTGTGGCGTATCATCCGGATGTAGAATTACAAAATCTGTTTCCAATAAATATTTTAAATGGAGCTTTCTTAATATCGTGTCATCCCTGTTTTCATGCGATAATAAATCGCCCTGATCTGCAAGTACTTTGGTATAAATGGAATACTTCAATGTGCTTTTATTGATAAAAAAAGAAATAGCGGACACCAACATTAAAGGTACCATCAGCACATAACCGCCCGTTATTTCAGCAGCTAAAAAAATACCTGTGAGCGGCGCGTGCATGACACCACTGATGGAAGCCGCCATGCCTGCAATAATAAAATTGGTAACATTTAAATGTACCAAACCGGTTTGATTGAGTCCGAAGGCAAACACAAAACCCATTAATCCGCCCACGACAACACTGGGCCCAAACATGCCACCATTGCCGCCTGCAGCCATCGTGATCACACTGGCAAATGTTTTTCCGACCATGGATAAAAACCCGAAGAGCATTAGTGCCCAACCAATAGTTTGATATTTTGAAAAGAAACTATTGGCCAGCAAACTTTGATAATCGCCATTCAATAATTTTTGGATAGTGATGTATCCTTCACCATACAAGGCAGGAAACACTGCGATCATTATGCCTAACACAATGCCACCAATTAAAACTTTATTGTAACGGTTTTTTATTCTTCCAAACAGTTTGAATAAATGATCATTTAGCCTGCTGTAGTAAACAGAGTAAATGCCCATAAATATTCCGAGGATCACATAAAACCAAAACGCGTTGGTAACCCATCCTTCAGTGACCAATGCAAAAAGGGGAGCATCATAAATAATTCTTGAAACCACAGATGCAACAGCGGATGCAA
>JBDSHT010000305.1:0-15424 GCA_039918315.1 Ginsengibacter sp.
TATCATGAAAGTTGAATTTAAAAATTGCAGGATTAAAGAATTGAAATAGGAACACTAGCGAAGTCTTAATTTACTTTTTTCGTGAAACCGTAAGCCCACCAGATCAAAATAATTTGTATCGGCAGCCTGATAATTGATATCCACAATTTTGGATTGGATTCATTTATGTAATTGACCATCATCTGAATGTTAGCAGGAAACACGGCAACTAGCAAACCAATAATACACCAGGCTGCTAGTCTTCTTGTGGAAGAAAAAATAAGTAAGACTGCAAAGAGTACTTCAAAAATTCCACTAAAAATTACTAAGAACTTATGCCATGGAATCCACGGTGGCATTATGTTTATGTACATTTCCGGATGCCAGAAATGATTGATCCCGGCAGCGATATAAAAGACAATCATTGCGTAAAGGGATAATCGTTTCATGCTATAAATATAAGGTGCAAGGGTGAATAATAAATTGTGCTTTTGTAGCAAGAACTTTTGTTTGTGCTTTAGGTAGATGATTTTGTGAGTGATAAAAATTTATAAAATTGGCTACACCCTGATTTTTATTTTTGAAATTTTTCTTCCAAAGGTTAATAGATTTACTACAGATTTTTCACAGAATTAAAATTCACCTTGCTAAAAAATAATTCAATGCAAATAAAATTCATTTTACTAATCGTTGTTTCTTTATTAGTTCAAAACATTACAGAAGCACAAAACAAAATAGATTACAAAGTTGTAAAAACGTTTCACATAGCCAGCCCCGGCGGATGGGATTACATTGCTGTCAATAAAAACAAGGTCTATGTTTCTCATGGTTCGCAGGTCAATATTCTTGATGAAAATACCGGGGATTCTGTCGGAGTTATCAGCAACACTACTGGAGTGCATGGTATCGCTTTTGATAATGAACTCAACAGAGGTTATACGAGCAACGGGAGATTGAATAACGTAACAGTATTCGATTTAAAAACAAATACAATCATTACGCAAATACCTACTGGAGCAAATCCTGATGCCATCATGTATGAGCCATTTACCAAAACAATTATTACCAATAATGGGGGTGGTAAAAATCTTACTATTATTGATCCGAAAACAAACACAGTAATTAATACAGTCGCTTTAGGTGGAAAACCTGAAGAAGCAGTTTCAGATGGCAAAGGGAAGTTGTTTGTAAACCTGGAGGATAAAAGTGAGATTGCAGTTGTTGATTTAAAAATATTTCAGGTGGTAGCCCATTGGACATTAACCCCCGGTGAAGGCCCGTCGGGCTTAGCTATCGATACAAAAACCAACAGGCTTTTTTCCACTTGTTCAGATAGTAAACTTTTAATAGTCATGGATGCTTTAAATGGTAAAATCATTGATAAGCTACCAATTGGTGATGGAGTTGATGGTGCTGCTTTTGATGATAACAAAAAAATTATTTTTGCTTCCAATGGAAAAGACGGAACTATTTCGGTCTATCATGAAAAGACGGCAAATGATTTTGAGAGCATGGGAACTATTACAACAAAACCGGGAGCCAGAACCATTACCATTGATAAAAATACAGGTGCATTGTTTTTACCTACTGCAGAATTTGAACCTGCCGATCCTCAAAGTCCAAATGCAAGGCGCAAGATGATACCGGGCACTTTCCAGGTTTTAAAAGTTGGCAAATAATTGTTGACCTTTGTTAGCAAGCAGCCACTTATAAAGTTGAACACTAATTATACTACAACCCAAAGTGTGGAACCCAACTAACCTCTGCTGAACCACGATGCTGCAAACAAAAAGACTACATATTAGAGAATTGAATTTGAAGGACATTCATAATGTTCATCAACTACATTCTTTACCGGAAACTGATGAGTTTAATACTTTGGGAATTCCTGGAACAATACAGGTAACTGAAAAAATAGTTTTAGAATGGTTGAACGCACAAAACCAACAACCAAGGAATTCGTATGTTTTTGGAATTGATTTAAAAGATGGTGATAAATTCATCGGCCTGATTGCTATAAACTTAGGAAAGGAAAATTATAGAACTGCGGAAGTTTGGTTTAAAATTCATAAAGACTTTTGGGGAAAGGGTTATACAACAGAAGCATTGACGAAACTGTTAGACTTTGGATTTAACCAACTTCACCTTCACAGAATTGAGGCAGGTTGTGCAGTTGAGAATATTGCATCAGGCAAAGTTTTAGAAAAAGTTGGTATGACAAGAGAAGGAATGAAGCGTAAGAAATTGCCTATTAGAGGCGAATGGACAGACAATTACTTTTACGGAATATTAGAAGATGATTTTAAATTGTGATTGTGATGTTGACGCAAATAATTATACTCTTTCATTTTTATTGAAACAGATCTAAAGAAAATAAAAAAGCTCAGGATTTTTTCTCTTGAGCTTTTAGTAATGTGTTCTTTGCTTGTTGTGTAAGGCTTCAAATTTTTTTTAAAAATCAAACACAAAACCCGAATAAATTTTACCATCAAAGATTTTACTCTTTGCCACTTTTACGTCGTTTATAACCAGGTTATTATCGTTGATGTAAGCGATTTTAAAATGCTTTAATCTAAATGAAAGAGAAAAACTTTGTTGCTTAAATGCATAGCCCGCAGCGATTAGCGCATCATTAAACGGAACATAATTTACACCAAGCGAAGCATCATAAAATTCATTATCGGTAAATAATGCATCTACTCCCACATTGAACCTTTCTCTTTTGTAACACAGGCCTACACCATACGCCCGTTGATTAATGTAGGACTGATGAGCAGAGTCGCGAACAAACATGTCTGCATACAATTTAGATCCGGCAACATTCATAACAGTGATGCCTGCCTGTAAAAAAGAATTGATTTTATAATTGAATGAGAGATCAACATCAAATGCTTGTCTTTTGACACTATCATCAATAAAGAAATTATAAGCAATCCCATTGCCTTGTTCAAGAGCTACAAGGTTGGGGTTATTAAATTGTTGCCAAATTGATTTTAGGGTAATTCCTGCACTCATTCTATTATTGAATTTATAAACTGGTGCAAGGAACACTGCAAATTCCTCCAGTTTCTCCGAACGTGTTACCGGCAAAATATCATTATTCCCGGAGCTTCCTACTTTTTGAGCTTGCAATCCTCTCCGTTGATCCTGCTTGGTGTAAATGCCTCCGAGGCCAACATACAACTGTTTAGTGATTTGCTGGTATCCTGCTAATTTAAAATTGTTTTTAAAATTGGCCAGCAAACTTATATTGTTGGGCTTGGTACTATTGGCAATGGCGGCAGCATTCCAGAACACAGCTTCTGACAGATTACGTGATGGAGAAAAATTAAAGCCTGTATTATCAGTATTGGTCATTGGAGAGGAATGTAGAAAAATTCCAAACTTTATTTTTCCGGGGTCTAAAGAAATAACATTGTACAGACCTTGATTAGCTGTGGCAACAGGAGCCACTAATTTTTGAATAAGGTTCAGGAAAGAAACAGGGCTCATTGCAGAACTTCCTTTCGCTTTTCCGCTAATATCCTGTGCCGGTAAATTATGCGCCGAGTCGAGTAAACGTTCCGAAAGAATGTCTGGCAACTCTGCATTGGTACAGTTTTCAAGAAGCTTCCAATTCTTAACCGTCACATACATTTTTGTGGGATCAGTATTTCTTTTATCGAGGTCTTCGGAAATAAAAATTCGTTCTACAGTTTTACAGGCACTGCATTTACTAACGATATAGAGCGTAACATTTTTATCTTTTAAGTCTTGCGCTTTCCATCCTGTATTGATCTGGAAAAAGCCCTGCGGCGTGGTGGTGGTAGCCACTGCCGCTACTGGATTAAACGAGGGGATGATCACAATGTTTGTTGCACCCCGTGTGGAAGTACTTACTCCATTATTGGTGCAACGAAGTGTGCCTTTAATGATTACCTCCTGCGCACTTACCTGCATGGCAGACATTGTAAATAGGGCAATGAAAAAAGTTACTGTTTTCATCTTATGTAGTATTTAATTTTACTTATACAAAATTTAGTCTAGAATAAGTCCAATACTTTCCCTTGTATAATGCTGATATAACAAATTCATAGTACAATGAAGCGTAAGCGGAATTGGACTATAGAATATGTATAATCGGTATTACTTAAGTGGGTTCAGAACAAATTCTATCTTATTAATCTCTCCTGTTTCAATTTGAAACTTTTTTATTTTGTCTTCGTAAGCGGGGTGTGAAGTGACAAGGGTAATGACGTCGCCGAAATGATATCCTGGTATGGGTATATCGAAACTGCCGTCGTTGATTGTTTTTGAATAATATTGTGTGCCATCTACTACTACTTCTACATCCTTTATCGGACTTTCGGCAGCATCTTTTACAACACCTGATATCCTGATGATTTTTGCCTGTTCGAGTGTGATACTTATGGGATTGAAATTAGAAAGTAGTGTATCTAAATTAACAGGCGCGTATCCATCACTTACAATGTTAATCACGATATTGTTGCGCAATTGGTCGTAAGGTATATCAGGAAAAACAACCAGTCCTTTTTCGTTGATGGCTCCTTCACGCTGGTAGTGCGGAAATGAAAGCGTTACTTTTCCCCTGGTAACAGGAAATTTATCCTGGTTGAGAACCATGACAGAAAGTAGTTGATCGCTGGAACCTTTTGGAATTAAAAAGCCACCTAACACGGTGAGAATAACTCCTACTATCGGTCCGGTAAATTTGTAAGTTACATTGGATTGTATTCCCTTCAGGCTCGCATAAGAATTCATAATGCCGAAAACAAGCGCACTTGCTGCTATGCCAAAAAGAACGAGCACCAAATAGAAAATGCGGTCGTCCATTTTTTCGTTTCCGCTCTGCCTCATGTATTTAAAATAATAAAAGCCAATGACGACTGCGCCGATGAGGCTCACTACAGAAATAATAAGGTAGGTGGCAGTGCCTGGTGACTTTTGGGGTTGGGGTCTATTAGCCATTATCCTTTGCTGATTATTAATTGAATATTTAAAATACGGATCGTCTCTGGGGTTTATCCTTTTAAATAACAGCCGCTTCTCTTATATAAATCTACTGATTATTTTTGTTTGTAAATATTTTTTTTGTCAAAGTAACAACGGCATACACATCTTGATTTTATAAAAGTTTTCCTTTGCACGAGCAATGTATTTTTAATTCTGATTTTAAAGTTAGAAAATTGTTTCGTGTGCCACGAATCAAGGCGAAGGCGGCATAAATGAACCATCTGCAGTCTGACGCGTTGCGTGCCGATTGCTACTTCCGTTCAGATTTCGATTGGCATCAGCGGTCGGCACCAAAGGTCCGCGGTAATTAAATTGCATGAGATAAGATGCGTAGCATCGGCCAATTTTGTAACAACGGGTTTTAACCCGTTGGGGAAGACTACAAGATGGAAAGAGAGCCGTAGGCTCGTAACATTTTCCTATTTGTATTTTTGTAGTTGCTGAAATGGCCCGAGCCTACGGCTCTCTTTAAAGTGAAGTGGTATTTTTAATCAACGGATTGAAATCCGCTTTTACAAAATGTTTCGAGCCTACGGCTCTGGTTTTTGCCATTGCTGATAATAAGCTCAAAAGTTCCTTTTCCAATATATCCAATGATACTTCTTTATCTGCCAAAAACCCATCTTTGTCAATCAAAAAATTATATGGAATAGAACTAATCCCCCATTTTTTACATAAAATATTATTATCCATATTTACAAGATCGCAAAAGTGAATCCAAGGCAATGAATCTTCACGAATAGCTTTTATCCAGTTTTCTTTATGCTCATCTAAAGATATAGCTATCACAACAAAGCCCTTATCCTTATACTTTTCATAAAGAGAAATTAGTTTAGGCATTTCAGCTCGGCAGGGTTTGCACCACGATGCCCAAAAATCGATTAAAACTACTTTTCCTTTTAGATCAGCAACACTTAAAGGCTGCTTCGATGTATCAATCAGAGTCATTTCCGGAAAAATACTACCAGGCAATAACCTGGATTGAATTTTTATAAAAGTAAAAACTTCAGCATATTGTTTTTGAATTGAAGTATCAAAAAGATTTATAAGGATATCTACGCTTGCAGTATCCAAATATTTACTAAACCATAAAAATTGTTGCCCATAAAATCCATCTTTCGGACGTTTGGTTATGTACTGCTTAATCTTTTCAAATTCTAATTTATTTTTTTCTGTCTGGGGCAAGGTTGAACTGTCAACTTGTTTTAAATAGATGATTGTTTCATAAGATAAAGTATCATGCGGATCTTGCAGCATTTGAGCAAATGAATTGATAAAAACAAAGCAAGAAAAAACTGTAAATACAAATTTCATATAGCAACTTTTAGTGGCGCATAATGTTTTTCCCACGTTGCGCGTCTTGTGGCCAACAACTTCTTCTTCTTTTAAATTGTCTTATCCTAAAATAGGTTTAAACAAATTACGTGTAAAATGGAAAATAAAACGCCTCTATCCTTAGTAACCGCGAAATCAAAAGGTAGTGCTGTCTTGAGTTGGCAAACTCAGGATTTGTAAAGTTTGCATTTGTCTGTAGTCCAAGACATCCGGACAGCAGTTCTTTTTTATTTGAATATTCTACGGATAGCAGGGGCGTATATTGGTCTTGAAAATTTTAAATCATTACCAGATAAACAGAAAAAGAAACAACCATTAATCCAGGAACAACAACAAATAGAGTTTCTTAAAAAAGAGAGCCTTTTCAAAAGGTATCACCTCTGCGAATAACGAAGCCCGAAAAAATATGTTGACCAAGTATTTGATTTTCAAAACCCCTTAAATCGCGGTACAGGAAAACATCTTAAATTTACAACCTTACTCTATCTAAAAAATTACACCGTTATGAAAAAGATTTTCTCAGGTTCGGTTGCTTTACTTGTCTTCATGACTTTCTCATGCAGTTTAAAGGCAACAAAAAGTAGTGCGCCTTCAGGCACTGATACAACATTGGCACCGGTGGAAGCCAATGCCGCTAATAGTGACTACAAACCTGCGTTTCAGGGACAGACCCGCGTTGTAGGAGTGAAAACCGAAGCCGCCTATCAGGGAAAAGTATTGGCAGAAGGTCTTCAAAATCCGTGGGGTATTACCAGCCTTCCCGATGGAAGATTTTTGATAACTCAAAAAGAAGGCACCATGCGTATTGCTTCGCAGGATGGAAAATTGAGCGCGCCAATCACCGGCTTACCTGAAGTCAATTCAAAAGGGCAAGGTGGATTATTAGGTTTAACTGTTGATCCTGATTTTACAAAAAACCGAATGGTATATTTTAGTTTTTCTGAAAAAATGCCCGATGGTAATTTAACGGCTGTTGGTAAAGGGCGTTTATCTGATGACGAAAAAACAATTGAAAATGCACAGACCATTTACCGCGCCACGCCAGCATTTCCCAGCAATCTGCATTATGGTTCCAGGCTTGTTTTTGATAAGAACGGATACTTGTTTGTAAGCACAGGAGAGAGATCAGATATTAAAAGCCGCCCGCAGGCTCAATTCTTAAATTCTGCTTTGGGTAAAGTACTTCGCATTACTAAAGATGGTAAACCGGCTCCTGGAAATCCATTCGAAAAGCAAGCGGATGCGAGGCCTGAATTATATTCTTATGGACATAGAAATGTGCAGGGACTTGCAATCAATCCCGCCACAGGCGATCTTTGGGAGTCAGAGTTTGGACCAAGAGGAGGCGATGAAATCAATTTGATTAAACCCGGAAAAAATTATGGATGGCCGACCATCACTTATGGTATTGAATATGCCGGACCTAAAGTAGGAGAGGGCATTCAGCAAAAGGAAGGAATGGAGCAACCAGTATATTATTGGGATCCTGTGATTTCTCCCAGCGGAATTACTTTCTGTAGCAGCAACGCAATTCCCGAGTGGAAGAACAATTTATTTGTAACAGGACTTAATGGCAATCACATTGCCCGTCTTGTAATAAAAAATAATAAAGTAGTGGGAGAGGAGAGGTTACTTTCCAGTGAGAGACAGCGTTTCAGAGATATCACCGAAGGTAAAGATGGTGCACTATACGCAGTTACCGACCAGGGAAGATTGTATAGAATAGGAAAATAGAAACAAGATATGAGTAGTGGGTAGTGAGAAGAAAGTAGCGAGATAATAGTAGCAAGTATCAAGAAGGAAGCAGAGAGTATAAAGTAGATTTGAGATCATTGCTCACTGCTCATCGCTCACAGCTTTCCTTCTTCCTGTTACCTCATACCTGATACCTTCTTTCCTGACCGCTTCATTGCTCATAGCTCAAAGCTGACACCTGATTGCTAATACCTCATTGCTGGCTACATTTGCAAAATGAACACGCAGAAAAATATCAGATCGCTTAATCTTGAGGAAATCACGGAGTATTTTGCCACTATAGGAGAAAAAAAATTCAGGGCAAAACAAGTGTGGGAATGGATTTGGAAAAAGCATGCTCAAACTTTCGAAGACATGACGAACTTGAGCAAAGAATTGCGCGATAATCTGAAAACTAATTTTACACTGCCCGCCATTACTAATAACTTAGCGCAATACAGCACCGATGGAACGGTGAAGGCAAGATTCAAAACGTTCGATGGCCATTTGGTGGAGGGTGTTCTTATACCTGTGGAGAGCCGCCAAACAGCTTGTGTTTCTTCGCAAGTGGGCTGTAGCCTCAGTTGTAAATTTTGTGCTACCGGATTTATGGATAAAAAGCGAAATCTAACCTTTGATGAAATCTATGATCAGGTTGCGTTACTGAATGAAATTTCAGAAAAAACCAGTGGCAAAAAACTAAGCAATATTGTTTTTATGGGAATGGGCGAACCATTACTTAATTATAAAAATGTATTGAAGGCGATCGAACGAATTACTGCACACGACGGGCTGGGAATGAGTGCCCGCAGAATTACGGTTTCCACTTCAGGCATTTCAAAAATGATAAAGCAATTGGGCGATGATGGTGTAAAATTTCACCTTGCACTTTCGCTGCACGCGGCTAATGATGCCAAACGAAGCCAGTTAATGCCCATCAATGAATCCAACAATATTCAATCTTTGATCGAAGCGCTTAATTATTTTCACAACAAGACCAAGAACGACATCACTTTTGAATACATCTTATTCAAGAATGAAAATGATTCTATAAAGGATGCGGATGATTTAATTAAAATTTACAAACAGGTTCCAGTCCATCTTATAAATGTAATTGAATACAATCCTATCGATCAGGCGGACTATCAAAAACCCGATAGGGAAGCTACTCAGAAATTCATGGATTACCTGGCAGCCCACAAAGTGAATGTGCGCCTGCGAATCAGCCGCGGCAAAGACATTGATGCAGCTTGCGGACAATTGGCCAACAAAGGCGAGCAGAATATTGTGACCGAATCATAAAAATAATTTCCTACTTTTTGTTATCGATGATAGAAATTAAAAACTAGAAAAAAAACCGGGCTACAATTAATTTACCACTCTTCCACAAAAGTGAAAACCAAAATTCCGTCGTTTTAAAAAATAACGGAACTTCGGTTTTCACTTTCTTTTTTTATCACAAAAAATTTTCTGCTTTGAAAAAAATAATACTATCAGTACTTACACTTCTATTCGGAGCCTTCACCTTCGCACAGGTACAATCTCCGGAAGAATTTTTAGGATATAAAGTGGGCACCCGTTTTACCCGCCATCATGAATTGGTCAGCTACTTTCAACAAGTGGCGAAAGAAGCACCCTCTTTGGTAAAGCTTCAAAAATATGGAGAGACCAATGAAGGCCGACCTTTGTATATCGCTTTTATATCTACACCGGAAAACATAAATAATCTTGAACAGATACGCATGAATAATTTGCGGTTAGCAAACATGGCGAAAGATAAAATGGCACCGACAGAAAATACCCCTGCTATCGTTTGGCTCAGTTATAATATACATGGCAACGAAGCTTCATCATCAGAGGCATCCATGCTTACATTATTTTCTTTGGTGGATTCAAAAAATACCCAAACCAAAGAATGGTTGAAAAACACAGTGGTTGTTATAGACCCCTGTATGAATCCTGATGGCAGAGACCGTTATGTAAATTGGTACAATACCATGGTGGGTAAAAAATACAATCCATTAATGATATCGCGCGAACATGATGAACCATGGCCCGGCGGAAGAAGCAATCATTACAATTTTGATTTGAACAGAGATTGGGCATGGCAAACACAGGTAGAGAGCCAGCAAAGGCTTGCACAGTATAATAGTTGGTTACCCGAAGTGCATGTTGACTTTCACGAGCAGAGCCCCAATGAGCCTTACTATTTTGCACCCGCTGCACAACCTTATCATGAAGTAATTACCCAATGGCAAAGTGATTTCCAAAAAACGATTGGAAGAAATCATGCAAAATATTTCGATAAAAATGGGTGGCTATATTTCACCAACGAGAGATTTGATTTATTTTATCCTTCTTACGGTGATACGTACCCGCTTTATAATGGAAGCATTGGTATGACTTATGAACAAGGCGGTGGCGGCGTAGGCGGACTTGGAGTGTTAACTGATGAAGACGATACGCTTACTTTGGTTGACCGCGCAATGCATCATTATACAACAGGGATTAGCACCATTGAAACCGCTTCGCTTAATGCAAACAAACTCATCACGAATTTTAGAAAATTCTTTAATGATGCATCCGCAGGAAACATTGGAGAGTATAAAACGTACATCGTTAAAAACAATCCTCAGGATGCAGAAAGAATTGCTGCGTTAATGAAATTGCTGGACAAAAATAGAATTCAATATGGTGTTGGAAGCGGCACCGGCAAAGGGTTTAGTTACTTTTCCCGCAAGGAAGAAAATTTTTCTATTGGTGCTAAAGATCTTTTAATAAGTGCAAAGCAACCGCAGGGCACCATGGTCAAAGTTCTTTTTGAACCACAATCTAAATTATCCGATTCCATAACCTACGACATCACAGCATGGGCACTGCCGTATGTTTATGGCCTTGAAACCTACGCCAGCAAACAAGTAATAAATGTAGGAGGCGGAAAAATAATGAATGATTTTACTAATAATTCTACCGCTGATTCTTATGGTTATGTAATTCGTTGGCAGGGAGTTTCTTCTGCCAAAACCACTACACAACTTCTAGAGAAAGGCATTCAGCTTCGCTTTGCGCAGGCAGGTTTTGAAATAAATCAGGAAAAGTTTAACAGCGGTTCCATCATTATCATCAAAAAAGGAAATGAAAAATTTGGTGCTTCTTTATGGAGTACAGTAGCTGCTATTTGCAACAAAAACCAGGTAAGTATGATTCCCGTAAAAACCGGAATGGTGGATAAAGGTTTTGATTTTGGAAGTGATGCCGTACGTCCCATGAAGGCGGTAAGAGTGGCTATGCTTACGGGCGAAGGGGTAAGTTCATTAGGTGCCGGTGAGATTTGGGATTTCTTTGATAACACTTTACAATACACACTGACACTAATTAATGCCACTGATTTTGATGCGATAAATTTGAATGATTGGGATGTAATTATAATGCCTGACGGACGTTATCGTTTTTTAGATAACAAACAATCAGCAGAAAAGTTTCATCAATGGATTTCACAAGGCGGAAGAGTGGTAGCGATTGAAAGGGCGGTTGCTCAACTCTCCAAACAAGAATGGAGCGCTTTGGGAGAAAAAAGTGACAGCACCAAAAAAGACGATAAGAAAGAAGATGCTTCAAAAGAGAATCCTTATAAATCTCTAAAAGTCTATAGTGAAAGAGAAAAAGCGTATGTGTCGCAAGGTACGCCTGGTGCTATTTTCAAGGTGGATGTTGATAATACACACCCGCTAATGTTTGGCTATCCTAAATATTATTACACTTTAAAAATGGATACCAAGGTCTATGATTTTATAAAAGATGGAGGATGGAATGTTGGTGTGATCAAAAAAGAAAATAAAATGGCAGGCTTTGTTGGTTCTAAATTAGAGCCAAAATTAAAAGATGGATTAGTGTTTGGTGTTCAGGACGAAGGCCGTGGTTCTGTTACTTTTTTATCTGATGATATCATGTTCCGTAATTTCTGGGAGAACGGGAAATTAATGTTGTGCAATGCGGTGTTTATGGTAGGGCAATAATATTCCTTCAACAGATTAATAAAAAATAAAAAGGCCGTGCAAGCATTAGTGAGCACGGCTTTTATTTTTTTGTCATTAAATTTAAATGGCTATCTTTTTGCAATCATAGCACTAATACCGATTATACAGATTCTATAGTCCAATTCCGCTTGCGCTGCATTGTACTATGAATCTGTTATATCGGCATTATACCATAAAATTTTTGGACTAAATACAAATACATTTGGTATAAGAAATAAAGTCAATTATATTTTTTAACTCACAAACAGAAACAAAATGATCCTTAAAAAAAGTGCCTTCGTGGTCGCGTGCGTTTTGAGCTTTTCATTTGCAAAGGCACAAAAATTAGAGAAACTATGGGAAACCGATACGATCTTAAAAGTACCCGAATGTGTGGTGCTGAATGCTCAAAAAAATATGCTTTACGTTTCCAATATTGGTAGTCCTACCATGGCAGATGGATTTGGATCTATCGGAAAAATTGGTACGGATGGTAAAGTAATTTCCGTTGATTGGGTGACCGGATTAAATGCTCCTAAAGGAATGGCCTTAGTGGGCAACGAACTCTTTGTTGCAGAACCAAAGGCTGTTGCAATTATTGACGTGAAAGCAGGAAAATTAATTGCAAGAATTCCTGTAGAAGATGCTAAAATGCTCAATGATGTGGACGCCGCACCCAATGGTGATGTGTATGTTTCTGATTCACGTGGTGGAAAAATAATCAAGGTCAGCAATAGAAAAGTGAGCACAGTTGTTGACGGTCTGGAAGGTCCAAATGGTGTTTTATTTGCGAAAGGAAAATTGCATTTTTTAGATCGTGGCCGTCTTTTCGTAATGGAAGGAAATGATAAAAAATTATTGGCTGAAGGAATGGAAGCAAGCACTGATGGAGTGGAGCAATTAGCGAATGGAGATTTCCTTGTCTCATGCTGGTCCGGGGTTATTTACTATGTAAAAGCAAATGGAATAACAACCATACTTCTTGATACACGCGAGCAAAAAATGAACACTGCCGACATCACCTGGGATGGTGACAAAAAGATTATGTATGTGCCTACTTTTTTTAAGAATAAGGTGGTGGCTTATAGGCTTTTGTAGAGGAGGAGGTATGGGGTTTCAGGTATGGGGTTTCAGGTATGAGGTTTCAGGTATGTGTAATGAGCTGTGAGCAACCAGCAATTAGCGATCAGGTTTGAGCGATGAGCAGTGAGCAATGAACTGTGAGCAACGAGTTGGGAATGGACACTGATATCTCAAAACTCAAAGCTGATGGCTGAAAGCTGATTTCTCAAAGCTAAAAGCTGGTGCCTGAAACCTGAAACCTCAAACCTCACACCTGATTCCTTACCTTGCACCCCGTTTTACAATTTAAATAATTAATATGCAAGAAGTTTATGTAGTGGATGCAATAAGAACCGCGGTGGGCCGCTATGGTGGCGCATTAAGCACCATCAGGCCGGACGATTTGTTGGCAAATGTGATTAGTGCTTTAGTAAATCGAAATAATAAAATAGATGTAAATGATATTGAAGACGTAATTGCCGGCGACGCAAACCAGGCAGGCGAAGACAACCGCAACGTGGCGCGTATGGCCGCTTTGCTCGCAGGCTTACCCGTTTCAGTGGCAGGCAATACGGTGAACCGTTTATGCGCCAGCGGTCTGCAGGCGATCATGGATGCGGCCCGGGCTATTAAATGTGGGGATGGAAATATTTATTTGGCGGGCGGAGTGGAGAGTATGACGCGCGCTCCTTTTGTGATGGCAAAGTCTGAAGGTGCCTTTAGCAGGAAGTCTGAAATTTTCGATAGCACCATCGGTTGGCGTTTCCCTAACAAGGTATTGGTTGAAAAACATTACCCTTACTCGATGGGTGAAACGGCGGAAAATGTAGCCAATCAATGGAAAATATCCCGTCATGCACAGGATGAATTTGCTTATGAAAGTTCACAAAAATATTATGCAGCTTTGGCTGCAGGAAAATGGCAGCATGAAATTGTCCCGGTAGAAATAACTCCCAATAAAAAGGACCGTATCATTTTTGAAGTGGATGAGCATCCGAGGAATACATCGCTGGAAAAACTTTCTCAATTGCGCCCGGCCTTTGTTAAAGACGGAACTGTCACTGCTGGTAATTCTTCAGGGATAAATGATGGTGCTGCCATGTTGATGCTTGCGAATAAAAAAGCGGTTGAAAAATATGGCATGAAACCAATGGCGCGTGTGGTAAGTATGGCGGTTGCTGGTGTAGATCCTTCTATCATGGGTATCGGACCTGTGGCAGCATCCCGCAAAGCATTATCCCGTGCAGGCTTGTCTGTTAGTGATCTTGATTTGGTCGAATTAAATGAGGCGTTCGCTTCGCAATCTATTGCCTGCATACACGATCTTGGATTAGACATTGAAAAGGTAAATGTAAACGGAGGCTCCATTGCGATTGGACATCCGCTCGGTTGCAGTGGCGCTCGCATTTCCACCACATTATTATATGAAATGCAAAGACGAAAAGCACGCTACGGATTGGCAACTATGTGTGTTGGAGTGGGGCAGGGCGCGGCGATGATATTTGAAAATGTGTAACCCCTGTTTATAATTTATTCAATTCATTTTTCACTAATCGGGAAGTCGTCAACATTGTTATTACAAACAACAGCCCGGCAGTAAGCCATACGCTCCAATGTAGCATCCATGAAAGGTTTGCTTTTTGTGCAAATGACAACTGAAGAAAAAGCAGTTGACCGATTTGAGCAATGATTAAAGACACGACCATTATGGATAAATAAATTGGCAACCAGGTTTTTGAAACGCTTTGCGCCAGCCACTTTGGGGAATAACCCAGGGTAAGTAAAAGTTGTAAATTAGCTTTACTTTTTGCAATCATTAATTGGAGATAAAAAGAAAAAAGCAAGAGTGCTAACGCAATCACCAGCACACCGAATATCCCTAACACGCCGACGATGTTTTGTAGAATTCCTTTAATTCGGCTGAATTTTATTTTGTCTTTATTGAGGTGATAATTCTGTGAATCAAGATAGGAGATCAACTGAGGATTATTGGCATCCTTTGTTTTTAAATACACGCGCGAAGGGCTCATGCTGGTATCGCCACCCAAATTAATATTGCTCCAATTCATGAACGTTTTTGGAACCAGCACCGAACTGATTCGATCGGTCAACGCAACAATATTTCCTTTAAAATTTTGCGATCCATGGGGCCCGGAACATTCGAGAATTATATTTACGGATGAAATTGTTTTTGGTGAAAGTTGTGGCAAACCCTGCGCCGGCGCAAATACATTATACAATTCTAAAAAGTCGGATGAGAAGATGACGGGTACAGTCAATTGTCC
>JBDSHT010000306.1:0-4554 GCA_039918315.1 Ginsengibacter sp.
CGCTTACTCACCAAAAAGTTTTTTTTACAAAAATAGAATATAGCATTCCGTACCATTTATTTTCAAAAGAAGAAAAACTGATGGAACAGGATAGCAGTGTATTATTGGTTTGTGGAATTGCGAATCCGCAGCCTTTGAAAGATGTTCTCAATAATTACGTTTCCTCCTACGAGATACTGAGCTACAGAGATCATCATATTTTTAATACAGATGACTTAACTGAAATCAAGAAATGTTTTTCAAAAATGGACGCGCCAAATAAGATGATACTTACCACTCAAAAAGATGGAGTACGTCTTGCTAAATTTCAAAAAGAGTTGGAGCACCTTCCCATTTATGTTTTTCCAATGGCACACAAATTTTTGTTTGAGCAGGAACAGGAATTTAATAAACTGGTCATTGATTTTCTTGCGCAGTTTTCGGCAATTCCAGAAAAAGAAAATTAGCACAGTACAACAGAATCCATTTCTTTTCGGATTTTATTGCACAGTTTCACAATGTAAATACCAGAAAAAAATTTAGCGTTTTAGAAATTTAATGAAGATTTATAAAAATTTTCCTATTAATTTTGTTGTTCTAATTCATCAGAAAAATTATAAAAATGTCTCAATCAGCCGAGGAAAAAATAGCAATTAAAGGAATTATAATAATCACAGCTTGTGAAATATTGGGGTTGCTGTTTATGTATGCCATCAATGTGTAATGCAAATTTTTCTGCATTTTAAAAGGCACTCACTACGAGTTATTTCGCGTTTATTAATACTCCAGTTTAGTTTTATTTTTACCATAATAAAGGTTCAATGAATCTTTAATTCTTGTAGTATCTGAGAGTGGATTTGTAAATGCTTCCGCAACTTTAAACGTTATTGAATCTGTTGTAAACATAATGGCATTTCGACCATAAGTTTTCAATTTAGCCAACCTTTCTTCAGCCGCTTTACTGGTTGAATATTCATTGACAACTATCTTAAAAGTAAAACCATCTGTTGATTTTTTAGACACAGTGGAATCTGCTGCAATAGCCGCCAATGCTAATGAATCTTTTATCCTTGACGAGTCTGCAACCGGAACAATCAATTCGGTAGTGGTAAGTTCTACATGCTGCTCTTGCTGCTGAAAAATATATCGCCAAACAGCCCACGCTATAAAGCCAACAATGAGCAAAGTAATTCCTATCAGCAAAAATTTTCCATTGTTTGATTTTATGGGCCTTTGATATTCGTTGAACATATTTTCATCATGCTCCTCAGCTCCTTCATCTTCAATTTTCTCTCTTTGAGAGTTTACTTTATCCAGTGAATGCAGGCCAGCCTTAAAAACTAAATTTCCAGAATTTGTTTTATGTAAAGTTCCAATATTTGGAATGATGAATGGGTTTCCAATATTTAAGAATTGCCGACCGAGCATTAAATAGGATTCTAGATCAGACGCTGCCAGTGGCCTAATTTTGCCGGTATATTCTAAAATGAAATCAACCAGTCCTTTATCTTCTTCAGTTCTGGAATCATATTGAAAAGATATGGCTCCTTCGGGAATAATAATAGGTTTTTCCGGATCTGCAGTGTCAGGGAGACTAGCCTCTAATTTAAATACACCAATGTTCTGAAGATTTAATTGTTTGTTCTTTAATAAATAGTGGATTAGGATATGTTCAATTTTCAAAGTGATTATTTTAATGTTAGCAAACCTACATTTTATTGAGCGAATTCCAAGAACGGTATGCAATTTAAGACCTATTTTTTTTGTGGGGGAGAAGGCGGTAACTTTGCGAAATGCTCACTAAGGATGAACTTATTTTTATAGAATATTGGGATAAAAACAGAGAGAAACAAAAAAATGTTTTGTATCAGCTTGCTTACGGATCACCATGGGGGCTTGTATTTGCCTTACCCGTACTAGTGGCTGTTATTTTCCATGACTGGTATAAGAATATGGTGCCGATTTCTAAGTCTCAAATTATCCTGATTTCCGTGGCAGTTCTTGCTATCGCAATTTTTTATTCTGTTTTTAGAATGAAATTTCGCTGGGAGTATAATGAACAACTTTATAAAGAGTTAAAATTAAAAGAGCAAAAAGGTGAAGCAGCACAATTGTAATTTTTATACTCTTTATTTGCATAAAATATAAAGTTAATTTACCCCCGATGAAAAAGATTTTTAGCTTCCTGGTGTTGTCGATGATTTTGTTTAGCAGTTGCATGAAAAATGATAATAAATGCAATTTCAGTGATCGGAGTTTGGTAGTACCTCCTACAGAATTGAAAGGACTTGAAGACTCTCTCGTTGCACATAATATCACTAACGCCATTAAAGATCCCAACGGATTTTACTATACTATCGGCAATGTTGGAACCGGGAAAAGTGTGTCCAATCTTTGCTCAGTAATTTATGTTTCTTATAAAGGAAAATTTTTCAACGGATCTATTTTTGATGCGACCCCTTCAGGCCAGCTTGCTAATTTTCAATTAGGTGAAGTCATTGAAGGATGGAGAAAAGGCATACCTCTTATAAAGGGTGGAGGCGATATTACTTTATACATTCCTCCTACTTTAGGCTATGGTGCACAAGACAGACCTGATGGTAATGGGAACATTGCAATCCCTAAAAATTCGTACCTGGTATTTGAAGTGCATGTAGAATCAATTCAGTAACTCCCGAGTTTTATTAAGGTAGTTTTTGGTTATTTCTTTCTCAGTTTTACAACTGCAGAAACACTCTATCTTTGTGATATTATGAGCCACGAATCTATTTCAGTTTTCGACATGTTCAAGATAGGTATAGGCCCATCCAGTAGTCACACTCTTGGTCCCTGGAAAGCAGCAAACCTGTTCTTAAAATCTCTTCAGGCAAAAGATGCTTTGCAAAAAGTCAGGAGCTTAGAAGTTTTACTTTATGGCTCACTTGCAAAAACCGGAAAGGGCCACGGAACTGATATTGCAGTCCAGTTAGGTCTGTGTGGCGATGATCCTGTGACATTTGATGTGGAACAAATTGATCCAAAAATAAACGGGATTAATAATGCAAAAAAACTCTTGTTGGGCGGCCAATTCCCAATTGATTTTGATCCGGAACAGGATATCGAATTCCTGATGAATGAATCTCTTCCTTATCATCCGAACGCACTTACTTTTTTGGCAGTTCTCGACAATGAAGAACATTTTGCTGAAACCTATTATTCTATTGGTGGTGGATTTGTAAAGAAAGAAGGTGAAGATGAAGTGTCTGTTTCCGAATCTACTATTTTGACTTTCCCAATAAACAACGCGGAAGATTTATTGCATTGGTGTCGCAAGACCGGGCTGAGCATTAGCGAAGTGGTAATGGAAAACGAAAATTGCTGGCGGGCTGAAGAAGAAACAAAAAATGGAATTTTAAACATTTGGAAAACCATGCAGGAATGCATGTATAAAGGATGTCATGTAGATGGTATCTTACCCGGAGGCTTACACGTAAAAAGAAGGGCGGCGGCAGCCAATAAAAAATTATTGAAAGATAAAGAGTACTCTGATTTTAGTTCGTGGGTGAAAGTAATAAAAGAAGGTGGCCACGATTTTAAATATATATTAGATTGGGTGAGTTGTTTTGCACTTTCAGTGAACGAAGAAAACGCCGCATTCGGCCGCGTGGTAACTGCACCAACGAATGGAGCTGCTGGTGTCATTCCAGCAGTCCTCGCTTACTACATGATTTTTTGTGAAGGTGATAATGACGATAAAATTATCCAGTTTCTATTAACAGCCTCCGAAGTGGGAAGCATGTTTAAAAAAGGCGCAACCATTTCTGCAGCCATGGGTGGATGTCAGGCAGAAATTGGGGTATCATCTTCCATGGCAGCCGCGGCACTTGCAGAATGTATGGGAGGCACACAACGTCAGGCTTTAATGGCTGCTGAAATTGCAATGGAACATCACCTTGGCATGACTTGCGATCCAATAAAAGGTTTGGTACAAATACCTTGTATTGAACGAAACACAATGGGTGCCATTAAAGCAATAACTGCCTGCCAGCTTGCACTCCAGAGCGCTCCTGATTTTGCTAAAGTCAGTCTTGATAATGTGATTAACACAATGTGGAATACGGCGATGGATATGAATAGCAAATACAAAGAAACTGCTGACGGCGGTTTAGCTGTAAACGTTCCGTTGGGATTAAGCGAGTGCTAAATAAAGGATGAATTCATTAAATTAAATCCTTGATTTTTCCCCCTCAATTCATTTTTCGAAAATCAATATTTTTTAATTTTTATTAAAGACTTAAAAAATCGTGGCGTTGGCTACAATTTTAATTACACTTTTTCTCTTGGCTGTGTTTTAGCTCCTGTTTAATATAACGGCATATTATAGGACTTCTCATTTCCTTTTGCCTGCACGGTTTTAAAATTAAAAGAACAATGAAAAGTCCTATAATTTATCTTATGTTAAATAGATAATTCAAAAACACTGTTACATAAAAAACCCCGGACGAATCCAGGGCTCCTATTACTTTGTTGATTTTTGAATAATTATTTTACCATCACATTATCTGCCGCATCATACTTATCCTGGTAAATTTTTAA
>JBDSHT010000307.1:0-3765 GCA_039918315.1 Ginsengibacter sp.
AAAACCATTTTTAGTTTTCCTTATTTATGGCTGGGTTTTGTTAGTTTGTTTTTATATGTAGGCGTGGAAGTTATGGCCGGCGATATCATACAGGTGTATGGTGCATCCATCGGAATAAGTCTTGACATTGCAAAACATTTTACCACCTACACCATGCTTGGTATGTTGATAGGATATATGATTGGCATCGTTGCCATTCCTAAATATTTATCGCAAACCACAGCGTTGAAAGGCTCTGCCATCCTCGGTCTTATATTTACTTTGTTGGCGATTTTTACTTCCGGATATACATCAGTTTTGTTTATCGCTCTATTAGGTTTGGCTAACGCATTGGTATGGCCGTCTCTTTGGCCATTGGCCATTCATGGACTCGGACGATTTACTAAAACAGGTGCTGCATTATTAGTAGTAGGTATCGCCGGAGGTGCCGTTATTCCAAAGGTGTGGGCTAATCTCGGAGAAAAAGTTGGCTTTCAGGAGGCCTTCTGGATAATGATTCCCTGCTATCTTTTCATTCTTTATTTTGCTACCTACGGTTATAAAGTGGGTGTAAAGAAGACTGAAAAAGTTATTGTATAATAATTTCTTTTTTTTAATTGTAAAGCAAAATATTACAAGTCATAAACTTCAAATGTTTACTGGCCTTGCTTATCTCACCCACCACGAACCGGCAATTTTTTTGCCGGTTTTTTCTATTTTTAAAAAAATGGTATAGAGTTTTAAAACTTTAAAAAAATACTTATGCAAACGGTTGCTTTCTTAATTAGAAACAGAAAGCCATAATTTTATAGCACATCGTTTTCGAATAATTCACAATAAAAAGTTCAGATGAAAAAAGTAATACTGTTATCCGTTTTAGCAATTAGCTCCTTGATTGGATTCTCGCAGGTAATCCCTTATACCAATTGCCTAAATTGCTGGAATGCTGATTCATTGGGCAATCACAGGGCAGTAATTCAATATACAGGAAACAAAAATATTACAAAGGCGACTATTCCATGGCGCAGGCGAGATCATAATCCGGAGCTAAAACGAATCATTGTGGAGGATGCGAAGACCGGCCAGAAAATTAAGAATGTAAAAACAGGTACACTTAACCGTGAGTTCGGTGAAATATATTTTGAACCAACATCAGGTAGCGGTTTGTATTATGTGTATTACATGCCATATAAAAATGAAGGAAGATCCAATTATCCAAAAGGTGTTTACCTGAAACCTGAAAATACTGCTTCTTCTAATTGGCTACAGGAAACAACTTCCAATAAAGACATCCAAACGGCTTCCATAAAAGAGTTTCAATCCATTGATGCATTCAATACTTTCTATCCGATGGAAGTGATTGCTAACAAATATGAAACCGATAGGTTGAAAAAAAATCACGCGAAATCTGCGTTCTTAGTGTTTCCGGAAGACAGATTACATCCCATCAAAATGTCTGATGATCTCCCGGATCGTTGGATAGAAGCAGGCCCGTCGGAGCAGTTTACTGACACCGCATTGCGTGGAGAAAACTTTGCTTTTCAGTTGGGGATTTATGCATTGAAAAACCTAAAGAATGTAAAGGTTAAATTCACTGATCTTGCAAATGCTTCGGGAAAGAAAATTCTTTCAAAAGATTTCTTTTGTATCAATACAGGTGGCACCACTTACGACGGAAAGCCAATGACTAAAACGGTAAATGTGGATGAAGGAAAAGTGCAGGCAATGTGGTGTGGTGTCAACATTCCCGCGAATGCGGTTGCCGGAACTTACACAGGAAAAGCAATTATTTCTTCGGGAAATAATGCTCCCAAAGAAATCAAACTTAGGATAATTGTTGACAATCAACAAGCCGTTAATAATGGAGTAAATGAACCATGGAAAATGACACGGCTTACGTGGTTAAATTCTACAATGGCACAGCAGAATACAGTGATTGCACCCTACACATCATTAGTATTGACTGGAAATAAAATACAACTTTTGGGCAGAAGTTTAGAATTAAGTGAAGATGGTTTGCCAAAAAAAATACAGACTTTCTTTACTCCTGAAATGACTACTACAGGCACCAAAGCCAATGACATCATTGAAGCTCCTTTTCAAATGATTGCTAAAAATTCAACCGGCAATATCAAATGGGAGAAAGGCAATTTTAAATGGATTTCAAAAACACCCGGAACGGTAAAATGGGAGGCTCTTTCCAATTCTGCTTCATTGACAATGTTGGTGGATGGCTCGATTGAGTTTGATGGATTTGTAAATTACTCGATCAAGATTACCGCAAAAAATGACATCTCTTTAGATGATATCAGAATGGAAATTCCGCTTTCATCTTATGCTTCTAAATACATGATGGGGCTTGGACATAAAGGTGGATTAAGGCCTGATAATTTTTCGTGGAAGTGGGATGTGGCGCACAAAAATCAGGATGGCGCGTGGATAGGAAATGTAAATTCAGGTTTACAATTTTCTTTGCGTGATGAAAAATATATGCGTCCCTTGAACACGAATTTTTATTTACAAAAGCCATTGTTGCTGCCTTCTTCATGGGGCAATGATGGTAAGGGAGGAATTGATATTTCGGAAAATAATAAATCAGTTACCATCAATAATTACAGTGGAAGCAGGACGATGAAAAAGGGCGAATCGCTTTATTATAATTTTACTTTGTTGATTACTCCTTTTCATACACTCAACACAAATTTTCAATGGGCTACACGCTTTTTCCATTCCTATAAACCAATAGATACGGTGAAAGCGACTGGAGCTACGGTTATAAATATTCATCATGCCAATCAAATAAATCCATGGATCAATTATCCTTTTATTGAATGGAGAAAAATGAAAGGCTACATAGACTCTGCGCATAATGCGGGTCTGAAAGTGAAAATTTATAACACCATTCGCGAATTGTCCAATCATGCTTACGAAACATTTCCATTAAGAAGTCTCGGCCATGAAATCTATTCAGCGGGAAATGGTGGAGGCTTTAGCTGGCTTCAGGAGCATCTTGATTCTGATTACATAGCTGCATGGTTTGTTCCTGAAATAAAAGATGCGGCGATCATAAATAGTGGGATGAACAGATGGCATAACTATTATGTGGAAGGTATGAACTGGCTAACTCAAAATGTAGGCATTGACGGAATTTATTTGGATGATGTGGCGTTCGATCGCATTACCATGAAACGCATAAAGCGCGTGCTTACAAAGGATGGTCATCCGGGAATCATTGATCTGCATTCTGCCAATCAATACAACAAAAGTGATGGGTTTAATAACAGCGCCAATCTTTATATGGAGCATTTTCCGTACCTCAATCGCCTTTGGTTTGGAGAATATTTTGATTATGAAAAAAATGATCCTGATTTCTTTATGACCGAGGTGAGTGGAATACCATTTGGTTTGATGGGAGAGATGCTTCAGGATGGTGGAAATGCATGGCGCGGAATGATATATGGAATGACGAATCGTATGCCTTGGAGCGACAACGCAGACCCACGCCCCATTTGGAAAGTTTGGGATGATTTTGGAATGCAGGATTCAAAAATGATTGGCTATTGGGTAGAAGGAAATCCTGTAAAAACATCCGATCCAAAAGTGTTGGCAACAGTGTATCAAAAGAATGGAAAAGCAATGGTCTCTATTGCGAGTTGGGCCGACAGCGATACAGAAATTGAGCTAAATATTGATTGGGAAAAATTAGGAATCAATAAATCATCTGCGTCAATTGTTGCTCCTGAGATTCGTAATTTTCAGACCGGAAGAACTTTTAAGCCCGGTGAT
>JBDSHT010000308.1:0-3216 GCA_039918315.1 Ginsengibacter sp.
AAAAGCGGAAATAGCATCGCAGTAATCCGCGGAATAAATCCAAAATAATATTCAGTAATTATTGTTTTTAGAGGAAGGTTTGACTTCGTTAAATCGTCAGTTTTTTCGCTTAGATCAATGATTACAACCAATACGGTTAACGCGATGAGACAGAAGAAAAAAGTAACCACAAATTTTTTCAGAATGTACCGGTCAATAACTTTCATGTGAATTTTTAACTTAGCTCTTACCTGTCAGCGCAAAAATAAAGAGTATGCACGAATGTAGATGAAAATTGAGCAAAGAGATTTAATGACAGGAAAGTTAAAGTTTAAATTTCTTTAACTAGTGCTCGTTTCCGAAGACCAAAATTCTGAAATTGTTACTTTTTCTTTTTTGCTACAAGCAAATGAGAATCCCTGATAAAACCCTCTAACAGCCTGCGTGAAAGAGTTCCATCAACCACAATTGTATTCCAATGTTTTTTATTCATGTGATATCCCGGCAAAACTGAGTCATACTTTTCACGCAATTCTATCGCGATCTCAGGATCGCACTTTACATTAAAATGCAAAGTTTCAGAATCAAGGGATGTCAATAAAAATACTTTGTTATTAGTTTTGAAAACGAGAGTATCAGGACCAAAAGGAAAACTTTCGGTAACATCATCCAATGACAAAGCAAAGTCCCTTAAATCTTCAATGCTCATTTTTTTTATTTAAAGCTAAAGAATTAAGTAGAACAAGCAAAAATCTAACCTTACACCTTTTTTGAAACCTTAGTAGTCCCTCTATAGGTGCGTCGATGTTTCGCTAAAAACAACTTGAAAACACGGCCTTCAATTCGTGAAATTCGTGCTTAAAATTCGTGTTTAAAAAATGTAGTTGTATAGAAGAAAAGGAATCTAAAATGTCGCCACCTTATTCTTAATTTCCCATAATAATAAGGTAATAAGGTAGGATTTTCTTGCTTCCAGGATTTGCTACTAAGGTTTTCTTTTTCCTGCTAATGTTATACTATTCTCTTCCAACACACTTTCCTACGAAAATGATTCCTATCCTGATTTAACCAAATCATCTAAAAATTGGAGAAAAGTAATTTACAGCCAACCACTATTTTTCTAACCGGGCTATACATTTCTGCAAACTATCTTTCCAAAAAGGAATTGCAATATTAGCAGTAGTTTTTATTTTAGATTTATCCAAAACTGAATACTGTGGCCGCATTGCCGGCATTTTGTAGGAAGAAGATGGTATAGGGTTGATCCGGCATTTACTGTTCGTTATTTCTTTTATCGCCAGAGAAAATTCGTACCAGTTTATAACACCTTCGTTGGAATAATTAAAAATCCCTGCGAAGTTTTTCCCGCCTTCTATTTCATCTATCAGGTGAATGATTACCTCTGCAAGATCCGCTGCATAAGTAGGAGAACCATATTGATCAGCAACTACATTTATTTCTTCTTTCTCTCTGAACAATCGAAGCATTGTTTTTACAAAATTATTCCCAAAGGCAGAGTACACCCATGATGTACGAATGATGATCGAGGATGGATTCTTATTTAAAGCCAATTCCTCGCCTTTGAGTTTCGACCAACCATATACGTTTAATGGAGCTACCGCGTCATCTTCTTTTAGCGCTTTTTCTGTACTGCCGTCATAAACATAGTCTGTAGAAATATGGATGAATTTTGTTTGATGGGCGTTGCATACCGAAGCCAGAATACCAACGGCATCGGCATTGACCTTGTAAGCATTTTCTGTATCTGTTTCCGCTTTATCAACAGCGGTGTATGCTGCACAATTGACGCAATAGTGAATTTGATTTTTTTCAAAAAATGCATTGACAGCATTTACATCTTCAATAGGAAGTTCCTCTTTGGTTGTAAAAATTAAATGGTACCTCGGAAAGTTTGATGAAATATTTCTGATTTCACTCGCAAGTTGTCCATTTGCACCAGTTACTAAAATGATCATATTTTTATTGTCTAAAATCATGCACAGAAATTATCCTGCATTGAAAACAAAATTAATTTCGGTATCCTCTAATCCTTTAAGTACACTGTCTTTTTCTGAAACAATTACTTTATCTGCAGGAATTTTCCAATCGATTGATAATTGAGGATCATTCCAGGATATGCCACCCTCGCTACTTTTATGATAAAACGCATCGCATTTATACATTACTTCCGCAGTTTCACTCAATACAGAATACCCATGAGCAAAACCTTTAGGAACCAAAAGTTGTTTTCTATTTTCCGCAGAAAGAATAATCGTGTATGCTTTCCCGTAAGTGGGAGAACCTTTTCTAAGATCCACTGCCACATCCAGAATTTCGCCACTTATTGCTCTTATTAATTTCGTTTGTGCATAAGGGTCTTGTTGAAAATGAAGGCCACGCAAAATACCATAAGAAGATTTTGCCTGGTTATCCTGAACAAAATTAATTTGAACATCATTGTCCAAAAATAATTGTTGATTATAACTTTCAAAGAAATACCCGCGATGATCTTCAAACACTTTAGGTTCAAAAATTAAAAGGTCTGGAAATCCTGTTTTTATAAAAGGCATGAAAATAAATTTACCTAAACTGTTTTGGTTGAATATAGTTCTTTAAAAAATTCGATAGTTTTTACAAGTCCATCCTCGAAACGGGTGGTTGGCTTATAATTTAATAAATTTTCAGCACGTGAAATATCAGCAAGTGAATTTCTGATATCGCCTTCCCTCGGTTCACGATGAATGGCTTCAATATCACTTTTCAAATAATCCTTTATGAAATTGTAGAGAAAATTTATTGAAAATCTTTCACCTACTGCAATGTTATACACTTTATTTCTTGCATCCTCATTTGTAGTGAGCATCCCTTTTACATTGACCTGCACAGCATTCTCAACAAATGTAAAATCGCGTGTTTGCTCTCCATCACCATTTATAAATGCCGAATTGTTATTCATGATTGCTTTTACAAAAAGAGGAATCACAGCGGCATAGGGTCCATCAGGATCTTGCCTGGGACCAAAAATATTGAAATATCGAAAGCCTAAAACCGGGATGCCATAAACTTTAGAAAAAACATCAGCATACATTTCATCAGCTTTTTTGCTAACTGCATAAGGCGATAAACAATTGCCAACCTTGTCTTCCTGTTTGGGTAAAGTAGGTTCGTCACCATACACGGAAGAGGAAGAAGCGTAAACAAATTGTTTTACATTTTTCTCTACTGCCGACTTTAAAA
>JBDSHT010000309.1:0-27191 GCA_039918315.1 Ginsengibacter sp.
GGATTCGCAATTCCACAAACCAATAATACACTGCTATCCTGTTCCATCAGTTTTTCTTCTTTTGAAAATAAATGGTACGGAATGCTATATTCTATTTTTGTAAAAAAAACTTTTTGGTGAGTAAGCGGATTTATTTCTTTGATAAGCTTTTGCTTTTCATCCTCATTCAGATAAGGCTTGCATTTGGTAACAATAATAATATCTGCTCTTTCGCTACTCCCCTTCCCATCTCTGAGGTCTCCCGCTGGCAATAAAAAATCACGGGTATAAAGGTTATTATAATCAGTAAGCAAAATATTCATTCCGGCATTTACTTCCCTGTGTTGAAAAGCATCGTCTAAAAGAATGACCTGAGTTTGTGGTTCTGCCTGCAATAATTGAGGAATGCCTTCTACCCTTTCTTCAGCTACCGCCACAGAAATATCCGGAAATTTCTCATGGATTTGCATTGGCTCATCTCCAATGTCGAGTGCAGATGTATTGATGTCAGCAATTGCGAAACCTTTTGTTTTTCTTTTGTATCCCCTGCTTAATGTAGCTACTTTGTATTCATCTTTAAGCAGCCTGACAAGATATTCGATCATAGGCGTTTTGCCTGTGCCTCCTACTGCAAGATTGCCTACACAAATGATTGGAAAATTAAAAGAAGCGGAACGTAAAATTTTTTTATCAAACAACTTATTTCTTACCCATATTACACCCCCATAAACGATGGATAAAGGAAGTAAAATATAACGAAAACTTTTTAGCATGAGAGGATACTATGTTTTTAAACAGCGGTAAAAATATTGATTTTATTTGGCAGGGTTTTCACCTTAATAAAATCTCTATCCTTATTTGTTAAATAAAAATATTCTTGAAGGAGTCACACAATAATTCATAGGTACATCGAATGAATCGATATCTGAAATTTCATCAACCGCTTCAAAGAAACTAAGTCCTATTTTAATAGTTTCAGGTTTGCACTCTTTTAAAAAACGATCGTAAAACCCTTTGCCATAGCCTACTCTAAAGCCTGACCTATCAAAAGCCAACAATGGAAGTAATACAAGATCTATCTCTTCAACATCAACAATTGCTCCTGAAACCGGCTCTTCTATTCCAAAAGAATTGATGACAAAATTGGAGTCATCATCAATACAAAAATGTTTCATGGTGTATGTATCAAGATCAATCGAAGGTGCTACAATTTTTAAGTCAGGATTTTGAAATTCCAGGTAACGTAAAATATTTCCGGTATCTGCCTCTCCCAATGTTGAGGATGCCAGGTAGGTATGCACACAATTAATAAAAGGAAGATTTACTTTTTGAAAATTTATTAAAATCAAATCATTCGCCTTTTCAATATCTGGCAAAGAAAGGTTCCTTCTTTTATCTTTATAAATAGTTCTTAGTTCTTTTTTTGTCATAAAAATTTCAATAAAAGCAAGCGTATTTTTTTGGCCTCTATTTTTATTTCTTCTTTGGATATTTTAGAAAGTTGTTTGATGGAAGCGATTTTTTTTATGCCGCTCCATTGCTCGATATCGCTTTCATAATTTTTATACTGACCATTAAAAATCCATCCAACAACATCAACCTTTTCCTTCCTCAAAACTGCCGCAGTTAAAAGAGAATGGTTGATGCTTCCCAATTCATTTTTACTTACAACTATCACCCGGGCTTTTAATTTTTTGATAAGGTCTAATGTAAATTCAGTTTCACTAAACGGTACCATTAATCCACCGGCTCCTTCAATGACCAAATGATTTTTTGTTATCGGCAAATGCGCCATAATATTTTTAATAGTAATTATTTTTTTTTCAGCAGGTGCAGCCAGGTGCGGCGATGCAGGCATCTTCAATTTAAAGGCTTCCTTATGAACTACTGTTTGCTTATTTGAGATTAATTGCTGAATCAACAATGAGTCTGTTCCGTCTGCAAAGCCCGCCTGCACTGGCTTCCAGTAGTCAGCCTGCAATGCTTCTGTAACAATAGCCGACACAATAGTTTTGCCGACATCAGTTCCTGTTCCTGTTATAAATATTGGTTTCATAAATGAAATCTAACTATTGGTAAAAATAGAAAACAATGTGGTACCATAATTTCGCACTGCCTTAAATAAAGGTTCGCTTTCATAATTATTTGCCGGAGTATGTTCTAAAATAAACCATCCATTTTCCTTCAACAATTTCTTTTCGGTAATGATTTTTGGAAGGCTGTCAATTGTTGTGAGGGCATAAGGTGGCCCTGCAAAAATAAAATCGTATGTCTCTGTACAACTTTCTAAATATTTGAAAACATCCATCTTTACAACCCTACAGTTTTCAATTTTAAAAAGTGCGATCTTACTTTTTATAAATTCATACATTTTAGGATCTTTTTCAACAATGGTAAGATCATCTGCCCCTCTTGATGCCAACTCATAACTGATGCTGCCGGTACCACCAAAAATATCCAGCGTCTTAATCCCATCAAGGCTAATATTATTTTCAATAATGTTGAATAAACCTTCCTTTGCAATGTCCGTGGTAGGCCGTGTATAGGGCATCCTGGAAGGAGGATTAATTTTTAAGCCACCATATTTTCCACTAATTATCCGCATGGTTCAAAAGCAAAAATATGGCTAAAATACTGTGAGGGATAATTCAAAATTTCTTCAGTATAACCAAAGTCGCCAGGCAATTTTGAAAAAGAAATACTTCCAAAATATTTATAAATTTCCCTGTAGAGTGAAGAATTTTCTTCAATAAGTCCGCTGAGTTCTAAATTGATATCACCTGTTTCAAATTGCTTGCAAATATTAAGCAAGGTGTAGGAAACATCTTCTGCAACGCGAAAATCAAAGCTGTTAATGAGTTTGTGCTGACCATCTTTGTATAAGCAAACCACCATTTTACTGCTATAAAAAATCACTGATAATTGATCAGTTTCCGGAGCCTTCTGTTGCAAGAGTGTGGTATATTGGTGTATCCCGTTGAAATTGGGATATTGAGTTTCGACCGCTTTGTGTAATTCTGCCGGGAGACGATAGGCATTGTAAAGATCATGCGCGTTCAGAATTTCAGTGAGTATTGTCGCTTCATCAATTACATCGCCATGAAGAAGATTTAGCACTTCTTTGTTCTGCCTGCTGTTATATAATGTGAAAGGAATTAAGACACTTTCGGGAAGAGAATAAACGATTCTAACGTTCTTAAAATCTCCTGATAATACTTCATGCTGATGTAAAAATATTTGCAAAGCCATTGAGCATTCAGCCTGTTGATGGCTCTTATCAAACTCGAAAACCCCTGCTCCTACAAATTGATTTTCTTCAATATTTTTAATAGCATAACAAAACCCTTCGCCGGTTAATTCGCCAATCAGGTTACACGTTTCAGTAACGATTTGCTCCGGAGATAATATTTCAAATAATTTTTTCATTGTATTGACGCAATAATAGAACTTTTTTTAGAGGTTGAGATATTTGGACCACAAGTTAATTATTCATTTTCAAATAGATATTAGTCATCGGCGGAGTCGGTAAATCTAAATGTGAAAATATAATTGGTAATAGCTATAATTCATTTCCAACCTTTATCTTCGCGCAAAAAAAATTAAGGATGACTAACAGAACTTTTACAATGATTAAGCCAGATGCCACTTCCAAGGGAAATACAGGTGGTATTTTGGAAATGATCAATGCCGCAGGATTCAGAATCGTGGCTATGAAAATGACTCACCTTTCTGCACAAAAAGCAGGGGAATTTTATGCGGTTCATAGTGAGCGCCCCTTTTATGGTGAACTGGTAGAATTCATGAGTCGTGGCCCAATAACCGCGGCTATTCTTGAAAAAGAAAATGCGGTTGAAGACTTTAGAAAATTAATTGGTGCAACCAATCCTGCGAATGCAGAAGAAGGAACTATCCGGAAAAAATACGCTGAATCGATTGGTGAAAATGCCGTCCATGGAAGTGATAGCGATGAAAATGCACAAATAGAAGGTGACTTTTTCTTCAGCAAATTAGAGCAATTCTAATCTGTAAAAAACTTTACATAAAAAAAGATGATGCGCAAAACGTATCATCTTTTTTATTTGGATAAATCGTGAAGAACTCTATTTATTTTTCAATGGCTCTACTGTATAACCTTCTTTTCTCAAAAGGTTTATGAGGCCTACATCGCCCACCAAATGACCTGCACCAACAGCGACAAAAACACTTTCATTTTTCATAATTTTGTTCAATTGATTCACCCAATTCTTGTTCCTGTTGTCTAATAAATACTTACTGAATTCATCAGCGCCAAATTCATTTTCTACAAACATTGCAGTCATCGAATCCAATTCCTGGCTTTTGTAAATCTTCAACATTCTGTCAAATTCATTTTTTGCTACTGCAAAGCTGTCAATGCTTTTCATCAATTCTTTTGCCTGCCATTCATAAGGAATACTATCAAAAACTGAAGCCTGGAATTGCATTGTTTCCAAACCATTCACCTCTTTTTTATTTTCTTTTATGATCTTTAATAATTCCTGTTCAACCCCTGAAGGTGAGCTACAACTCATCATGCGCGGGTAAAACAAAGCGACAAGGAAGTAAGGTTTGGCACCTGAAAAAAAAGTTAGCGGTATTTTTAGAGAGTCTGCAAAATAGGATTCCAACTTTTGATAATCCTTCTCACTGTACAAATCTTTTAGCTTTTTACCACCCTTCATATTCATGTACAACATCCCGCTCAGCATAGTGGAAGGATCATCCAAATCCATTTCCATATAGACAGTATCGCATCGCTGTATTGCCTTTTTCAACTGTTCGCTAAAATGAATATCTTCTTTACAAAGCAAATGAAATGTCCCAAAAAGATAACTGGGTTTGCTTAATCCTTTTCCACTCACCTGCCAAAGCAATGTGTTGTTGTTATCATTAATTTTCAGTAGTTCTGGTTTCTGTCCATTACATCCCATAAAAACAAAATGCGCAAACAACAAGATGAATAAATGTTTCATTCAATAAAATTTAAGTAAAAATAATAATTAAAATGGGGTTGAAAATATGATTACCAAACGCCTATGATCTTCCTGTTTTTCGTAAACCTTTGAATATTGAGTGCATCTCCCAGTAATCCCCCTAAACCAACACGGTACGTATAAACAGGCTTAAAGCCCGGTTGCAAACTAACTAATGCATCAATCCTGAATATCTTTAAAATATTTTCAATACCTACTGATGCTTCTGCGTACTTCCGTGATGGATTTATAAAAACAGCATTAACTCCTTCTACTAAAGTCCAGTTTAATTTCTTGAACAATGGAATTTTATTTGTCAATAAACCATTGGCATGATGTTCAAAATGCAGCTCGGAATAAAATGAAGAAGTGTTGCTGAATTCATAATAGGGTACATTTTGAAAAGACTTTAGGTAGTCTTTGCTCACGTGAGAAAGATTGCCATAGAAATGATTGTAATCCTGCGCATACACCGAACTTGAATTTAAGAAACCACCTAACGAAACATTGTACTTAATGGCTCCGGCTAGTTTCAAATTCATATCGTCTGTGACTTTCAGTTTCCATTTATCATAATCCACATCACTGCCAAGTATGTCCTTAATTCCTTCTGTATATTCAATCAAAAATGTTGGATATTCTGAACCAATAGCCATCTTGTATTTTGGATACTGGATATATCTTTGACCCGGCTGAAAGTTAAACCCAGCGTGGATCGCAACAGACTGGTGGCGGGTAAATTGAGACGACATTATTTCAACAGGATAGTTGGGAGTAAAACGATCGAGCCATTTTTTATTTAGAATAAAATCAGTGGTATTGTCAATGGGGAGTCGATCTTCATACCCTGCCTCAATTGACAAATTAGCACTACTCTCCCACTGCCGTGAGAATCCAATTTTGCCAAAATAATTTTCGTAAATCTTCATTTCATTTCTGCCGTATAATAATGTTCCTATTGAATTTCCCAGCCCATCGATATCACTGTCTTTAAAAAACTGGCTGACACGTTTTCCACCGGCAACAAAAAAGCGTTTTCTTTTTGGTTTTTTGTTGATATCAAACATTTCGTTGGTGTCAAATGTAAAACCGACCCATGGGTTCAGGTGGTTATTATTAAATCCATAACGTGCGTCTGCAATAAAGCTCACATTAGACCGTAACGCTTTCGATCGTTTTGATATAACCAGGGACGGATTAATGGCTAAACCCTCGACAGTGTTGTATTGCAAGGTTTTTAAAAGCGGATCAAATTTGATCCGATAGTTATTATGAACTGTCTTATAATGAACCTGGTTTACGCCTGACCAAAATATTTTACCGATAGTAATGTTGCCTTGTCTTTTTCTAAGAGAGTCAAGGTTTTGGTAGGAAGAATCGATACGGACTTTGAGTAAACTATCCTTGAATTTATAATCTTTTATTTCCTCTGGTTCTAAAGGTACCGGGCGAACTGTATCCCAATACTCATGCGTTTTTTTTGTTACAGCGGAATCATATTTTATAACCACCCTATTAAAAAACCCTTTTTTAAAGTCAGGCTCAATATTATATTTTGAATAAATATTCAGAAAATCTCCCGCTGCCTTGAGGCCGAACTGATCGAAAGAAAAATGAAGCACCTGGTTTTTTACTCGCCACACTTCGTTACTAACAGGCATGTGTATTTGTGAAATATTCAACGAGTCAATAATCTGGAGTTGGGATTGTTTTGTGAGCAATAAATCACAGCTATAAATACGCCAATCGTTTTCAGTAATATTAATAATCCCTGAAAATAATGGTTCATAATTTCGCCTTGGAATTACTTTAATTACATTAACCTGTTGTCCATCTTCGAAGAAGCTCCCCATAAATTTGTATTTATAAAAACCAAGAGCACCGTCGGCAATAGGCGATACAAATCCGCGTGGATTCATCTGTGGAGCAAACATTACATTGTTCTTGTAAAGGCTTATGAAAATTGGAAAATCAAAGCCTAAACCATTGCTGCCACTCACTCTGCTGGATACCACCTCCAATTTAAATTTGTCCGGTTTCTGAGACGATACTTTAGAAACTGATTCCGACAAATAAATAATCCCTTTGCCTGATGAATCTACTCCCATCTCATTCCTATCAGTTTCAGGTATTTTTTTACCAAATATTTTTTTTGGAAGCTCACGTAATTTGATGATTCCTTTTACATAAGCTTCGACTGTAAAAGCATCTACCTGTTCTTCATAAAAAGATCGCTTTTTTATCGCTTGTCTTATAATTTCATAAGCAGGGTCTTCACCATTGGTAGCAACCGTTATTTCTTTTAAAATTAATTTTTGAATGGATAAAATAAAATTACCCACTGTCACTCCTTTCGATAGTGAAACATTTTTTTCACTGGATGTATAGCCAACATAACGGCAGTCTAAAGTGTAGTTTCCAGGAGATAAAGAAATGCTATATTGACCCTGGTTATTTGCAGTAACTCCCATTGATGTTCCTTTTACTAAGATAGTAGCGAAGGGTAAAATATTTCCTTCTTCATCTTTTACGGTGCCTTCAATCTTTTGTGCTGATAGTGAAATTGCTGGTAACAGAAATAGTACCAAAAGGAGTTTTTGCATAAACGAAAATAACTTGTTTATAAGTTATAGAGATGTGAAAAAGGCAATAAGAATTAATCTATATGATTAGATTCTGAACGTACTACTGGATGAAGATAACTGGCTGCAAGTGCTGCGAAACCTGCAACTAAAGCCCCTATTACTGCTGTGAGTGCTATTAATAAATAAGGCTGATCGGCTTTTAAAATTAGCACTGAAACTCTGTGAGCAAGTATGTGTTCATTATTCATACTTATATAAAAACTTAATGCACCCCACAAAAGAAACAAAGCAATAAACCCTGAAAGAAAAGAGGTCAATGGCTTTTGAGAAATAAGCGCAGATACCAAAAATGCAACGATGACAATATTCCACCAGGGGAAATAAAGGCTTGCACAAAAACTTAAAAGAATAATAAGCAGGGTGGCAATTAAAAATCTCATTGTTTTTATTTTTAAATTTTTATGCTTTCGATTTGTTTTGTCCGGTAAAATTCATTGTCCATTTTATTTTTGTATCCCTGTTATCAGACGCTTTCATTACCCAGAGCGTATAATATTTTCCGGCGACCCAACTATCGATGAAATTGTCGTAAAACTTACTTCCGGGATTTCCGCTTTGTCCACCCGGATAGATACCGTATGCCTTGGTTTGCTGAGTTAAAGACACTACCATTCTCCAGCTTGGACCGTGTTGTCCATTGGCAGCGTTGATGGTGTGACTTCCTCCGCCAATCGGCAAATGCAATCTGCTGAACGCTTCTAATTTTGCAAGATGCATCACTCTGGTATCCTTAAACCGTGCCCATGGCAAATGGCCTTCTGCATCTACTTTTTCCAACGCAACCGCAGCTTTTTTAAAGGCAGTGGTGATATCATCTGAGAGTGTTTCTATTTCCGGAGTATTGGCTTTATCAAAAAATTTGGACTGAGGATCTTTGTTTATGAGATCAATAAGAGTGCTTTCGTGAGGCATAGTCAACCTTAATTTGGAAGCAGCCAGTTCATCCCAAACTTCATTTTCCAAACTATCCCATGTAGCAGCAAAAACAGTAGCACCTTTTGAATCGGGAGCATTCACATGGTCCCAGTTTTTTAAAATATCAAAATAGATTTTCTCTTTTTCAGAGAGGGTGTTTATCTGAACGCCATCAACCAGAGCGGGCAATGCAATTTCCCCGAATACATTATAATTATTGGTTTGCAAATTCATCATGTCCTCCGGCGTAATATTATTCATTGCCGACAACCTTTTATTTATTTCCCATCCGCGGTATGGAGGATAACTTCCTCCTAAATAATAAGGATAGGTAGTGTCTGTCGGCATTTGATTGGCACTGCTCACAAATCCTCTTTCCGGATTTACCTGATGCGGATTTTCATCCTGCGGAATAATTCCCTGCCAGAAATAAGTACTATCTGACCCCGGCATTATGAAGTCGCCCTGCCGTTTCCATTTGGCCGGAAAAGTGCCCTGGTCCCATATCGCAATGTCTCCATTCTTTGCTGCAAAAATGCAATTCTGTCCCGGTGTATGCAAATATTTTATGGCCTCGTAATAATCAGCATAATTTTTTGCCCTGTTCAAAAGTGTAAACATTTTTAACTCATTGCTGGGATCATGGGCTTTCCATCTTACCGCATAATTTTTTTCATTTGTATTTCTTCCACCACTATAATTCTTATCATACATTACAGGGCCGATGTTGGTATAAGCAACAGTGTCTAGATAAGTTGGTTGACCTTTTACAATTATTTTTTCAATCCGGAATGTAGTTTTCATCCACGTGCTGTCAAACCAATATTCACTCCGGGTATCGTCGTTAAATTTTATTTCAAAATAATCTCTTACATCCCTCATCGCATTTGTAAATCCAAAAGCTACACTATCATTAAATCCAATAATAACTGCTGGCGCCCCTGGAAACGTTGCCCCATAAGCATTGTAGGTGGGAGTTGATATTTGCATTTCATACCACAATGACGGAAGATTCAATCCAAGGTGTGGATCATTGGCAAGAATGGGTGAACCACTTTTTGTTTTGGAACCGGCCACTGCCCAGTTATTACTGCCATTATCAGGGTTAGGTTTTTGTTCTTCGATAGAATTTGAATCTTTATAATTAAAATAAAGTGAATCCGCATTCTTAGGAGTTTTCACTTCCACTCCGGGCTTTGCAAATACAGTTCCTTTAGGCACAATAGGATCAAGTGAATCCATAACAACCGGATAGATTTTATCGAAATCCGCAGAAGTAAAAACTGATTTCGCATTGGTTAATTCAAAATCATTTTCATAGCCTGCTAAATCCAATGCCATGTATTTTAAAAACAATGCCGTTTTTAAGTTGTCCCATTTCTCGGGTTTATAGCCCATTAATTTATATTCGATCGGCAACGACTTTTCATTCAAACTTTCTATGTAAGCATTCACACCGGCGGTGTAGTTATTACATTCATCTAATGACTCCGGATCTTTTTCAACTTCTTTCATTGCAGCTTCTGCAGCGTAAACCATTCCTAACCTGCGTTTATCACGATCAAAATCAATTGCAATTGGTCCAACTAATTCGCTCACTCTGCCTGCTGCTGCGTGTGTTTGAAATTCCATTTGCCAAAGGCGAAACTTTGCATGCAAATATCCCTGTACAAAATAGGCATCCATTTCATTCTCTGCAAACACATGCGGAACAAGCCTTTCATCGAAATACACTTTAACACCTGCCTTCAATTGCGGGAAAGAAAGGTCTTCCGAAAAGTTGTGATCTGTTGCCTCTGCATTTTGCCATACTCCACTTTGAGGAGCCAATAATTTACCCAAAGGCGCGGGAAGTACTGAAGAGGTATTTAATAAAAATACCAATGCGGCACTGATCAAACTAAAAATTATAAATGGAATTATTCTCATAATAATTGGTTTCTAATTTTTAAGAAACATAAGACTTTTTGTGTAAAAATAATAATGCTGCAGTTTGCTTGTTGTTTTCAAATGTAAAATACTAAAAAGACACATAGAAGAAACAACAAAAAATTGACTTATTTCATCTTCACCCTTGGATCAATAATTCCATAAAGTAGATCGGCAACGATATTAATTAGCACAAAAATAACTGCGGCGAAAAGTACAGACCCCATAACAACAGGATAGTCCAGTTTTTCTAATGCATCAACTGTTACCTTTCCGATTCCTTTCCATCCAAAAATATATTCTACGAAAAAAGCACCTGCGAGTAGTTCTGCAAACCATCCTGTAATGGCTGTTATCACAGGGTTTAACGCGTTTCTTAATGCGTGGCCAAACACTACTCTACTTTTACTTAGTCCTTTTGCATAAGCCGTTCTGATGTAATCCTGATTAAGCACATCCAACATAGAGCTGCGGGTTAATTGGGTAATAATGGCCATTGGTCTGATTCCCAACGTAAGTGCCGGCAAAATTAAATTCTGTAAAGTGAGGTATCGTTCTCCGGTAACCGGGTCAATATTAAACCAACTTCCTGTGAGCGCGAGGCCTGTGTAATCATGTAAAAGCAATCCAAACACATACGCTATCACAATTGCCATAAAGAACGACGGCGCAGAAATTCCAATTACGCTCGCAAAAACAGAAGAAGTATCCATCCATGTATTTTGCTTTACTGCCGCCAGCACTCCCAATAGTATTCCAAATATGATTGCAAAAAACATGGCAGCAGAAGCCAGCAAAATAGTGCCGGGCAATGCTTCCATCAAAACCTCTGTTACTTCCTTTTTAGTTTGATAGCTTCTTCGGAGATAGGGAATTTTAAATCCTAATTTAGTGTTTCCTCCCACAAAAAATCCACGAAGTTTTTTGTCTTTGATGTCCGATGCGGTATGAATTGCAATGGGAGAAATATCATTCACGTAAAATATAAGTTGTTTCCATTTCGGTTGATCCAGGTATAATTCTTTTCGAATATTATCCATCGTTTTTTTATCACCTGTTTGTCCAAGCACCATCCTGGCGGGATCTCCAAAGGCCTGGAATATAAAAAATACAACGATCACTACACCCGATAAAACGAGAAAACCATAACCCAATTTTTTTAAAAGTATTTGTAGCATGGGTGTATTTATGGAAAGATATTTTTTGACTTAATTATTTAACGGCTTTATCAAAATCCGGCCAACCCCATTTGTTTTTCACAACAGGTCCATGCATCAAATACAAAGATGGATTGGTGCGGGCTGCAGTTTTCCATGAAGTGGCATCAAGACTAAAAACAGGGAATCCATAATCATTACGGACATTAAAAAAATCATTTGCATCCACTGCTTCCGGTGAAACGATGTAGATGTGACGATTCTTTGATTGCGCGAATTTATAAAGGTTGGTGAAGTTGTTAAGCCATTTATCCTGTGTTCCTTTTAGGTCTTTTAAAAAGAATAAATAATAATCTGCATCCTGGTTTATAATGGCTTCAGTAGAATCATTATTTAAAAGTGAAGTAAGATTGAAATCTTTAATAGGAGGTTCGTTATTTTTTCCTTTCTCAATAATCACATCCTTGCGACTTACAAATTCCCAAGAAGAATCCGGTAAATTTTTTATGTCAAACTTTTCTTCTTCCCCATTCTTTTTATAAACAAATATGTACTCCTTTTTATCGGGTATCGCATTCGCAGGCATCTTTCTCAATTCTAAAATGTCATTTCCCTTTTTAAATGGAAGGCAATCTACCAAAGGGTTGTGGCGCATTACATACCACATAAGGAAGAGCGTTAAAATGGTGGAAATAAAAAGGATGAGAAAATTAAATGCAGGTGTCAGTCTCGATGTAATATATTTTCTACCAAAGAAAATAATTAAAATTAGTGCAAGTAATACAAGGTCTTTAATAAAAGAATCCATTGCAGTTAATGGAATGCAATCGCCAAAACAACCACAGGTTGCAATCTTGCCGGAAAGAACGGCATAGCCGGTGAGGAAAGTAAAAAATATAATGAGTACCAGCAGCAACCAACTAAAAAACTTTTTGTAGGCGCCTAACAAAAGAGCGACGCCTACAATAATTTCTAGCGTTATCATTATGATTGAAAACGGAAGTGCAAAATCAGAAAGCGTGTTCATCAAAGAATGAAGAAAAGAATCCCTTCCCCACACTTCAAAAAATTCCTGCATTTTATAGGCAAGGCCTCTCGGATCATTCGCCTTTACCAGGCCTGAAAAAATAAAAAGAATGCCTACAATAATTCTCGAAATATTTACTAATAGTTTCATTGCGGTAATTTTTCTAAAATAATTAAAACTCTATTGCGCCAATATTAGCCCAAAAACTGCGTAATTTAAAATATCATAAAAGTTAGCATCAATACCTTCACTGGCCAACGTTTTGCCTTCGTTCGCTATCATCTGTTTGATGCGCAATATTTTTGCAAGAATCAAATCAACGAAACTTTCCTGGCTCATTTCTCTCCATGCCTCTCCATAATCATGATTTTTATCCTGCATTAATTTCTTTGCATTGGATGCCTTTTCATCATACCATCTAATGACTTCATCCAATGGAATCTCTTCCATATTTTCATCGTTAATATCTAACTGTATCAATCCAATTATTGAATAATTCAAAATCCCTCTGAACTCCCCCATCACATCATCTTCTATTTTTTGAGTTCCTTTTTCCTGGATGTTTCTTATCCGTTTTGCTTTGATGTAAATCTGATCAGCGATTGAAATGGTTCTGTAAACACGCCACGATGTTCCATAGTCTTTTGTTTTCTTTATAAATATTTCTTTGCAATGGCTTATTGCATGATCGTATTGAAGATCGGTATTATCTTGCGTCATAATTATCGCCAAATTTAAACCTAAAAAAACAATGTTCTCACTCAACTGCAAAGGAAAATTCGTTTCGCTCGAAAAGCCTTTAGTGATGGGCATTTTAAACATTACCGATAATTCATTTTACGAATCCAGCAGACTGCTAAATGAAAAAGATATCATTGATAAAGCCACCCAAATGGTAGAAGAAGGCTCGGACATCCTGGATATTGGCGCACAAAGTACACGTCCGGGCAGTGAGCGAATCAGTGCTGAGAAAGAACTGGAAAAGTTGTTACCGGTTATTAAAAAATTATTGGAATTATTTCCCGATATATTGCTTTCAATAGACACTTATCATGCTGATGTCGCGGCTAAATCAGTAATGGCGGGAGCGCATATCATCAATGACATCAGTGGTGGAGAGATGGATAGAAACATGATTGCTACGGTTGGAAAATTACACGTGCCTTACATCTGTATGCATATTAAAGGGGTACCGGAAACGATGCAGAACAACACTGGTTATGAAAACGTATGTTTAGAAATATTGGATTTCTTTATTAAAAAAGTTGCCCAATGTAAAGAAGCCGGAATTCATGATGTAATCATTGATCCGGGGTTTGGTTTTGGAAAAAACATTGAACAAAATTTTTTATTGCTAAAGAATCTTAATGTTTTTAAAATGCTTGAAAAGCCAATAATGGCGGGACTTTCACGAAAATCGACTATTTATAAAACCCTTGGCGTAACGGCTGAGGAAGCACTGAATGGCACCACAGTTTTAAACACAATAGCTCTTCAAAATGGTGCCAATATTCTGCGGGTGCATGATGTAAAAGAAGCACGGGAAACAGTAGAATTAATGAAGGCTTACGGTAATGCATAAACGCCGCACTCTTTTGAAGTACGGCGTTCTCTATTAATTTATTTTTTAAGACTACGGTCTTGGCTGTTGTTTTTGCTGTTGCATTTGTTGTTGCATCATCTGCATCATTTGTTGCTGCGCTGCCATTTGTTTTTCGTAAGCTTCATGTGTTATTACATCTGTTACTTCGATATCAAAAACTACGTTTTCATCAGGGCCAATTTTTGCACCTGAACCAGCTTTACCCCAACCAAGAGTTGATGGAATAATTAGTTTTCCAACACTTCCTTTTTGTAATTGATTAAGTCCATCTATCCATCCTGGTACTACGCGAAACTGACCCATGTCCACATAGAATGGTTCAACATGTTGGAAATTCTTATCAGTGTTGGAATCAAACGTAGTGTCCTTAAGTGTTTTGCCGGTGTAGTTAACAACAGCAACATCATTTTGAGTAAGCTTTGGTCCTGTGCCGGGTTTGGTAATTACAACATAAGTACCCCACTTTGTTTTTTCACCTTTTAGATTATTTTTTTCCATGTAAATCTTGATAAGATCATCATCAGTTTTTGACTGGCCTGAATTATCTGCAAGATCCTTTTCAATTTTGGTCAAAGTTTTTTCGAAAGCTTTTGCACGTGCAGTTCCTTCAAATGTTTTGGCAATGCTGTCTGCTTCTTGTTGGTTTTTGAAAACACGGACAACTTTAATCCCCTGGATGATGTAATTTCCTTTTGCCATCCATGGTGCAGCTTGTCCTTTTTTCAAAATGGAATCAGTGGATTGGCGGATGATTAAACTATCACCCTCATGAATGTCCCTGAAAAATTTGGGAAGAGAAGCAGTATCATAGGGCATAAAATTAGGCATTCCATTTTCAGTGGTGCTGAACAGAACGCTGTCTTTGTACTTCACTAAAATATGTAGCTCCAGGAAATTCCCGGCTACAGCTTTGGCGCCTTTTTCG
This sequence comes from Ginsengibacter sp., assembly GCA_039918315.1. Classification (GTDB taxonomy): domain Bacteria; phylum Bacteroidota; class Bacteroidia; order Chitinophagales; family Chitinophagaceae; genus Ginsengibacter. The sequence goes on from JBDSHT010000309.1 coordinate 15,172, forward strand.
TTCTTGATTACTTTATACTCCGATCCATCTTCGGCCTTTTTAAAACTTTGTTCACTACAACCTGCTGCCATAATTAAAAAGCCAATGGCTACCAGGTAAATTGATTTGTTCATGTTTAATTGTTTATAATTGTTAACTGTTTAATGCTTCTTTATTTTCTTTGATTGCCTCTTTAAGTTGCCTCACAACTTCTTCTAATGGCTCAATGTTTTTGCCACCTGACGCATTGAAATGACCACCACCATTAAAATACTTTCGTGCGAAAGTATTCACATCAAATCCTCCTTTGCTTCTGAATGAACTTTTTCTTTCGTCTCCTCTATCTATTATTACAACGGCTAATTTTATTCCTTTTATACTTAATGGAAAATTCACCAAACCTTCTGTATCGCCCGTCTTCACGTTGTATTTGATCAAATCACTTTGAGGAATAGCAATCAGTGCCGTATTGTATTCATAAAAAATTTCCATCCGGTTCAATAACGTATTTCCGAAAAACCGGAAGCGGCTCTCCATGAAATTATCGAAAAGATTTTCATGAACCTGGCTATGAACAAACCCCGTTTCTTTTAATCGGGCAACCATCCTGTGCACATCTGCACTGGCTGCATTAAATCTAAAAGAACCAGTATCAGTCATCACGCCGGCATATAAACATTCAGAAACAGGAATATTTATTTTATCGTCGTTACCACTTTCCTTTATAAAATCAAAAACCATTTCAGCAGTCGAACTTTTGGAAGTATCACTTACTCCATAATCAAATTCATCTACCTGTGGTTGTTGGTGATGGTCTATTAATATTTTTACACAATCCAATTCCTTTATAACGGGTTCCATTTTCCTTGTCCGGCTGAGTACATTAAAATCAAGGCAAAATAACCAATCCGCTTTTTTTAAAGCACCCATGGCTTTATCATTATTCATTTCAAAGTCAATGACCTGTTTTGCACCCGGCATCCATTTTAAGAAAGCTGCCCAATTAGTGGGTGAAATTACCGACACACTATGGCCAAGTTGAAAAAGAAAATTGCACAACCCAAGACCTGAGCCCATTGCATCGCCATCAGGTTTCTGATGGAACGTGATCGCAATGTTTTTTGGCTCATTTAGTTGAGAGTATATTTCGCTGATAGGTTTCATAAAGGGTTGCAAAAGTAAAATTTTAATTTCAAAATAGTATCATATAAAGTGAGGCACAAAAAAGATTTTGATTTTTGATAATTTAGAACTCTAAAAGGATAAAATAATTGACACTCATTTTTAAAATAAAACGCCGAAAAGCAATGCTGTCGACGTTTTATAATTTTATTAAAAAGCAGATAGGAATTTTTTTATTCCAATTTAATCTGCTTTCCAGGTATTGTTGCTAAAATCAATATCTGGAAATACATGGTCACTGTCAATAGTTACCCATTTTAATTTTTCTGTTGTGGGCAATTTTTGAATCCACTTATTTCCATTCTGCCATATCTCCACAGGTGCTTTTACCACTCCCGTTTTGCCGCTTACCGTTTCATATTGAATGTAAAGAGGCATTGCCATTTTATCTAAATTTTCAACCGTTACGAGTGCCCCATCTTTTTCTGAATCTTTTGCATATTTCACTCCTGTAATAGCCTGGTCAAGTTTATAATTTTCAATAATCATTCCTTTCCAAAACCACCCCAGGTCTTCGCCTGCCGCGTTCTCAATCATTCTAAAAAAGTCCCAAGGCATTGGATGCTTGAAGGCCCAATCATGTGTGTACATTCTAAATGCATAATCAAAACGTTCTTTTCCCAAAATCTCATTTCGTAAAAGATTTAAAGCGTATGCGGGTTTAGAATATAAGGCGGTCCCAATATTCCTTTCTAACAATGCATCGGGAGTTGACATTAAGGTCTCGCTATTCTGGCCAAACAATCCGCTATTATCCGATCCTCTTCTATTTCCTTTTGGGCCGTATTCACCATTGTTGAAGTCTGCTGTTGATATTCCATTAATGAAAGAATTAAAACCTTCGTCCATCCAACCAAATTTTCTTTCATTGCTACCTACTATCATAGGAAACCATGTGTGTCCAAATTCATGATCCGTTACGCCCCACAGACCCGAGCCTTTTGCCTTATATCCACAGAAAACAATTGCAGGATATTCCATGCCGCCAACATTACTCGCAACATTGACTGCAGAATTATAAGGGTACTCAAACCACCTTTCAGAATAGCCTTCCAGCGAAGCTTTCACGTATTCTGTAGATCTTTCCCATCCATTATTTCCATTTGACTCAGAAGGATAAGCACTGATAGCAATACCTTTTCTTCCCGAGGGAAAATTTATTCTTGCAGCATCCAAAATAAAGGAAGTGGAAGCACCAAAGGCAACGTCTCTTGCATTCTTAATTTTAAATTTCCAGGTAAGCGATCCTTTTGATGGTCGTGATGATGCTTCATTTACTTCAGATTCTGACCGGATCATAACAGTCTTGTCGCTGGTTTTTGCCTGGTTGTATCTTTTTAATTGAGTAGGAGTAAAAACATCCTGCGGGTTCTGAAGATCGCCTGAACCAACTACCAAAAGATTAGCAGGAGCTGTAACAGAAAATTCATAATCGCCGTAATCAAAATAAAACTCCCCTGCTCCTAAATAAGGCAAGGTGTTCCATCCTATCACATCATCAAACACACACATCCTTGGGTACCACTGGGCCACAGCATAAACTTTTCCGTTTTTAGTATCAAGAATCCCTGTGCGATCACTTCCGTATTTTGGGATGTTGTAGGAATAATCAATTTTAAATTGAACGGTTCCTCCATTAGCTGCCAAGGGCTGTGGAAGACGAATTTGCATTCTTGTATCGGTGATCACATTTTTAACGTCTGCGGAAGTACTTTTTCCCTTCACGTTAGAAATCATTTTTACTGATTTGATATTGTATCCGCCTTCAAATGTAGAATTGGCATCTCCATATCTACTTCTTCCGGTTGCAGGCATTTTCGCCTGGCCTCGGGAGTCAAGCCTGTAAAGGTTTTGATCAAGATAAAGCCAAACAAAGTCCATGGGTTTGGGACTGTTGTTGGTATAAGTAATCGTAACCATTCCGGATACAGCGTCTTTTACAACATCTAAAGTTGCGTCGATTTTATAACTGGCTTTATTGGCCCAATATTTTGGCCCTGGCCGGCCATCCGAAGTCCTGTATTCATTTACTGCTGGCGGATAAAAGTTAGGAGTAAAAAGTGCATGTTGGTCATAAATTGAAACTGGTGCCTGTGCCCAAACGAAAGCACTACATAATAACAAGAGTAAGAATAACCCGTTTTTTTTCGTCATCATTTTTTTGGTTGAAAGGTAAAAGTTTAAATATAGTTAGATAAAGGAAAAGGTTTTAAATGCACCTTTCGCATGATAAGAGGTGTAGCAACTATCTTCTTTTATAACGAAAGTCACGAGTTCTTAAAAATACAAATCAAAATTGTTTATTCCACGATACACCAACAGATCCCTGCATTCCAGCTATCGGGGGATGTAACTTTTTAATGGAGATATGAATTGACTTTACCTGGGGAAACTGGTCATAAATTTCGTTCCCCATTTGCATGATAACAGCTTCCAGCAAAGGCTTTGCTGTCTTCATTCTCTCCTTAATAATAGAATAGATTTCTACATAATTAATAGTGTCATCTATATGATCGATAATCTTTTCTCCTTCATGAAATTCAACTTTGCAATCTACCTCATATTCATTTCCTAATATTTTTTCTTCCTTATGAATACCGTGGTATGCAGTAAATAAAAGGCGTTCTAAGTGAATTGTAATCATCTATAAAAAAAGTATTCAATTAATTATTTTCAGGAACCGGTAAGTGGTCACTTGGTACCGGATGTTCCATCATACTCAAATATCTTTCAGCATCCAGCGCTGCCATACAACCAGTGCCTGCGGCAGTTACAGCCTGACGGTAAATTTTATCCTGCAAATCGCCTGCGGCAAATACACCTTCAATATTTGTTTTGGTGCAACCCGGTAAAGTTTTTACATACCCTTCTGCATCCATGTCAATCCACCCTTTAAATATCTCAGAATTTGGATTGTGGCCGATTGCAACAAAATAAGCACTGACAGGAATTTCAGTTTTTTCCTGCGTTTGGTTATTGATAATCCTTACCGCTTCTGTTTTTTCAGCTCCTAAAATTTCTTCAACTTCTGTGTTCCAATACACTTTGATATTAGAAGTCTCTAACACCCTTTGCTGCATGATTTTACTGGCGCGCATTTCGCCACGTCTTACAAACATGTGAACAAAGCTGCAAATCTTGCTTAGATAAAGTGCTTCTTCAGCAGCGGTATCTCCAGCACCTACAATACAAACTTCTTTTCCCTTAAAGAAAAATCCATCACAAACAGCACAAGCACTTACCCCGTGTCCATTAAGTCTCTTCTCGCTTTCAATTCCCAGCCATTTGGCGCTGGCGCCTGTGCAGAGAATTATTGAATCCGCAGTTATCCACTTTTCTTCATCAATTTTTACTTTTAATGGACAGGCAGAGAAATCAACTTCTGTTGCCATTCCATACCGAATATCAGCTCCCATTCTTGCCGCCTGTTTTTCAAAGTCAACCATCATGTCCGGGCCTTGTACACCTTCATGATAACCAGGATAATTTTCTACTTCAGTAGTGATCGTAAGTTGACCACCTGGTTGAATTCCCTGGTATAAAACGGGTTTCAGGTTAGCCCTTGCTGCATAGATCGCAGCCGTATATCCGGCAGGACCTGAACCTATAATTAAGCATTGTACGTGTTCGTTTTTTGTATCCATATTTTTAAAATGATTATTTTCAAAAATAGCCAATTTGGCTATAAAAAATTTACAAAATGTATCAATCGTCTTATAAATTTTTCTCAATTTTTTGCCCAGCTCTTTTTTGTTGATAAATAAATATTTAACCGTGACCCTCTTCCTCTTTTAATTCTAAAGGGGATGGTATTAAAAAATTCATTTGTTGAAAATATTATTTTAATAATGATAACGTTCCTATTTTTGACAAAAATTAAACATTACTGAAATGAAAAAGACTATCCTTTTTATGTTAGTGACAATGGCCGCAGTTTCTACTTCGTTTGCTCAAAAAGAAGGCAAAACAAAATTCAGCATTGGCCCCGAATTAGCATGGGCTACCTCAAATCCGTTAAGTGATATTCCCGGCAATAAAGGATGGGGGTTGGGTTTCGGCGGAAGTGTACAGGTGGAACATTTTTTTCAGGAAAAAGTAAGCGGAACATTTTACGCGGGTGTAATCGCTTTTGCAGGAAGATCTGCAGACAATAGTTCTAAAAACAAAGGATATACGACAGTTCCAATTAGAGCCGGAATTAATTATTATGTGGGCGATCGTTTTCATTTAGGAGCACAATTAGGAGTGGGAATAAATTCATGGAACGATTCAAAGGCCACAGCCTTTTCATATTCACCACAGATTGGGTATAATTTTAGCAGGAATGAAAAGCCATTAGACCTTACTTTAAAATATGATGGATATGCTGGCCATGGCGGATTCAGTGCTATTGGATTGAGGTTATCGCTGATTTTATAACACTGAAAAATTATCTTTGCCATTTTAATTAATGACATGATTTTTAAATCTAAAAAAAATAAATAATGAAGTTATTAAGACTAAGCCTTTCTATTTTTATTCTTGCTGCCTTGTATTCTTGTAACTCTTTAAAAAGAGATACGAATGATATTGTAAAGGGCACTCCTACAAATGCCGATAGTGTTTTATTTAGCGCAGCACATCCCGCAAAAGTGGGTACCGAAAAACAAGAAGCTAAAACAGAGGTTCCGAGGTTGTATTGGAGATAATTCGAATCGATTTTTTAATTAAATTTTGGGTTTACATAAAATTGATAGGGTTACTTTTTGATTAAAGAAATAATGTACCCATACGTAAAGTTTGAAAAAAAAATGCCCCGATTTTGCAATCGTGGCATTTTTAAATTCAGATATTTTTTATCCCAGATAGGCCTTCAATGCACCACTGTACCTGGCTTTTTGTAAACGCTTGATTGCCCTTTCTTTTATCTGGCGAATGCGTTCTTTTGTTAGATCATATTTCTGTCCGATTTGCTCAATGGTAACTCCATTTTCTCCATCAAGACCAAAATATGCATTCACAATTTCAGCTTCCCTTGGGCTAAGAGATTTTAAAACACGACGGATTTCATTTTTCAATGAATCATGCATAACATCTTCATCCGTTTCGCCGGGTCCTTTTAATAAATCTCCCATCGCAACATCTTCTGCTTCATGAACCGGTGCATCTAAAGAAGTATGACGGGTATTACTTTGAAAAATGTTATTGATTTCTGTCTCACTCATCTCAAGGATTTCAGAAAGCTCTTCAGTAGAAGGTTCTCTTTCGTGTTCCTGTTCAAACGCCATATAGGCTTTGTTAGCTTTGTTATAAGTGCCAATTTTGTTTTGTGGCAAGCGGACTAATCTGCCCTGCTCTGCCAACGCCTGTAGTATAGATTGGCGAATCCACCACACAGCATAAGAAATAAATTTGAAACCTTTGGTTTCATCAAAGCGTTGAGCCGCTTTAATTAAGCCGAGGTTGCCCTCGTTAATAAGGTCACTTAATGACAAGCCCTGGTGTTGATATTGCTTAGCAACAGAAACTACGAAACGTAGATTGGCCGTGGTCAGGCGCTCTAACGCTGCCTGGTCGCCCATTTTAATTTTCTGTGCCAGAATAGTTTCCTCTTCAGGCGTGATCATTCCAATTTTTGAAATTTCCTGAAGGTATTTTTCTACCGCCTGAGAATCCCTATTGGTGATCTGGGTAGCAATTTTAAGTTGCCTCATATTATTTTATAATTAAAAAGTGATTATACAGATTAATAGATACAATGTATAGGAGAAAGGATACAAATAATGTGTTAAAACAAAAGATATTTTAAAACATCTTGCAAATTTACATACCAAATCTGGCATTTCATAGTATTTACCCTAATAAAAATTTGAAATTTAATATTTTATGATTAGCGGTATTAATTTTAACAGAAATATCAAAACGACAATTCCAATTTCACAAAGAAAGATTAAATGTTTTACTGTCTTTTCTGTCCATAATTTTTAATGAGGAGGCAAATTCTAAAACTTTTAAAAAATATTTTTGAGAAACTGTAACCTTTCAAACCCAGCCTGTGTCTATTTTTTTGATATCAAACAACTAAATAGTATTTCTCACCTTTTCGGAGGATATAAAACAATTCCTACATTTACAAAATGACAGATTACCGCTCCGATACGTTTACCAAACCGTCTCCAGCCATGCTGGAAGCCATGTTCAAAGCCGAAGTAGGCGATGACGTATTTCAAGAAGACCCCACTACTAATCTATTGGAGAAAATGATGGCAGAGCTTTTTGGAATGGAGGCCGCTGTATTTTGTCCCAGTGGTACCATGGCCAACCAAGTGGCGATCAAATGCCACACGCAACCGGGGCATGAAGTGATTTGCGAAAAAATGAGCCATGTCTATATTTATGAGGGTGGCGGAATCGCTTTCAATTCAGGTTGCCAGGTAAAACCAATTGTTGGAGACCGTGGTCGCATAAATGCAGAACAGGTAAAAGAAGCTATCAATCCAGATGACTTGCATAAGGCGATTAGTTCGCTCGTAAGTTTAGAAAATACGGCAAATCGCGGCGGAGGAAGTTGTTATGAATTTTCGGATATCCAGAAAATTAAAGAAGTCTGTTTGGAGAATAATTTGAGTTTACATTTAGACGGAGCCCGGTTGTTTAATGCACTTGTTGAAAAAAATGATTCGCCAAAAATGTATGGAGAAATCTTTGACAGCATTTCAGTTTGCCTGAGTAAAGGATTAGGCGCACCAGTAGGAAGTGTATTATTAGGAACGCAAGAATTTATTAAAAAAGCAAGGCGGGTTAGAAAGGTTTTTGGAGGAGGAATGCGCCAGTGCGGATACCTTGCAGCGGCAGGAATCTATGCACTTGAAAATAATATTCAACGGCTTGCGCAGGATCATCATCATGCAAAGATTATTGCTGAAGCACTTTTAAAAAAATCCTTCACTGGAAAGATGATGCCGGTGGAGACCAACATAATCATATTTGAAGTTACAGGAAACGATTACACCGCAAAATCATTGACGGAAACATTGGCAAAACATGGTATTCTTGTGATGGCAATTTCCGCTACGCAAATAAGAATTGTGCTTCACCTGGATGTCACAGAGGAGATGGTGGCAAAGACGATCCATGTAATTGAACATATATAAAAGAATGAGTTGGCGCTACTCCTACGTCTTTGCTAACTTAAATCCGATTATCAAAAAGAGCTTTTAATATCACTTAAAATATTTACAAAATGTTTCCAAAAATCAACCCAACAAAAACTGCTGCATGGAAAAAATTGCAGGAGCATTATAAGGAAATGAAAAGTTCTTCCATGAAAGATTTGTTTAGGGAAGATCCCGACCGGTTTAAAAAATACAGTTATTCATTGCCCGATATAAGTTGTGATTTATCTAAAAATATTACTTCAGATAAAACCCTACAATTACTGATTGAGTTGGCGAATGAATGCGAATTGCCAAAAGCAATAACCGCTATGTTTTCAGGAGAGGAAATTAATGGTACCGAAGGACGTTCAGTGTTGCATACTGCGCTTCGGAATTTTTCCGGGAAACCAGTCTTATCAGAAGGAAAAGATGTAATGCCTGGCATTAAAAAAGAGCAGGAACACATGAGGGGGTTTTGTAAAAAAATTCATAACGGTGAATGGAAAGGATATACCGGAAAAAAAATTAAGTACATAGTAAACATTGGAATTGGAGGAAGCGACCTTGGACCAGTGATGGTTACGGAGGCATTAAAACCGTACTGGAAAAAAGACATCCAACCCTATTTTGTAAGCAATATTGACGGCACCGATTTGGCAGAAGTTTTGAAAAAAATCACTCCGGATGAAACCCTTTTTTTAATCGCTTCAAAAACTTTCACTACCCAGGAAACTATGACCAACGCTCATTCCGCACGTAGTTGGTTCTTGAAATCTGCAAAAGATAAAAAGGCTGTTGCCAAACATTTTGTGGCGTTAAGTACCAATGAAAAAGGTGTTGAGGAATTTGGGATTGATAAAGAAAACATGTTTGTTTTTTGGGACTGGGTTGGTGGTCGCTACAGTTTATGGAGTGCGATTGGTCTTTCAATAGCGCTCACTATTGGATACAATAATTTTGAAGAATTATTAAAAGGTGCTTATGAAACAGACACTCATTTCAGAAAAAAATCTTTTGATAAAAACGTTCCGGTTTTATTGGCCTTGATCGGTATCTGGTACGTTAACTTTTTTGGTTCACAGTCAGAAGCAATTCTCCCGTACGACCAATACCTGCACCGCTTTCCTGCTTATTTTCAACAGGGAAATATGGAAAGTAATGGAAAGCATGTTGACAGAAATGGCAAGAAAGTAAGTTATGCTACAGGACCTGTTATTTGGGGGGAGCCGGGTACGAATGGACAGCACGCTTTTTACCAATTAATTCACCAGGGCACATTGGTGATTCCATGTGATTTCATTGCACCAGTACTCAGTCACAACCCAATGGGCGATCATCATAATATTCTCTTGTCTAATTTCTTTGCACAGACAGAAGCATTGATGAATGGAAAATCACGGGAGGAGCTTCGCGAAGAAAACGTGCCGGAAGAATTAATTCCATTTAAAGAATTTGAAGGGAATAAACCGACCAACTCTTTCCTTATAAATAAAATTACTCCATTTACTTTAGGCGAATTAATTGCAATGTATGAGCACAAAATATTTGTACAGGGAGTCATCTGGAATATCTACAGTTTCGATCAGTGGGGTGTAGAATTAGGTAAACAATTAGCTAAGAAAATTCTCCCGGAATTGGAAAACACTGAGAAAATAAAATCGCACGATTCTTCTACGAATGGACTTATTAATTTGTATAAAAAACTGAGTAAATAAAGGATGTCATACTTTCGAAAAGTGTGTGAGCATCAAAATTGAAAATTATATCTTTTAGAAATTAAGAACAAAAAAAATCCTCCCAAAACTGAGAGGATTTTTTTAGCAACATTTTATTTTACCACTTATCTACTACCTCGTCGTGCAGATTAGAATCGGTGGCTGGTGGTGGAGTTTCTTCTTTTGTTTCTTCTTTTGTTTCTTCTACTTCAGGAGTGGACGCATCTTCAACTTTGGTGGATGAGTCTGCATTCTCAGTTCCACTTCCTTCTGTTGTTGAAGTATCGGTTGATGAAGTCGCATCTGAAGATTGCACATTGCTATCTACTTTGCCTCCCTCATAATTATTTCCTTCATAATTTTCTGAATTTTCGTGATTGAAAGCATCGAAATCAAAATCAGGCATCAGGTCTGTTTTGACATAATCAATGGCTTCTGTCATTCCTTTCAAAAATTTATTAAAATCTTCTTTGTATAAAAAAATCTTGTGCCTGTCGTACCCGTCTTCATTAAATTTTTTACGACTCTCCGTAATTGTCAAATAATAATCGTTGCCACGGGTTTCTCTTACATCAAAGAAATACGTTCTGCGTTTGCCCGCCCGGATTCTTTGACTGTAAACACTTTCCATCTTTTTGTCATTATTTTCGTACGCCACTTTCTAAAAATTTTAATTAAGTATTAATTTTTTTTAACGAAGCAAAGATAAAGTTGTTTTTGAATTGACAAAATAATTGAACCCCCAATAAATTATTCCTGAATATTTTTTTCAAGCTTTTGTTGATGATGGTACATTTCCGCATAAACCCCTTTTAAATCCATCAACGATTGGTGTGTGCCCTGCTCGATAATTTCTCCATCCTTCAATAAAATAATTTTATCAAAATGAAACAACGAAAAAATCCGGTGGGTGATAATTACTGCAGTCTTTTCTTCGAGAAAATTATATAAGTTTCCAATAATTTCATTTTCAGTCCGAGCATCTACAGCACTTAGGCAATCATCAAAAACTACTATTTTATGTTCCTTTACCAGTGCGCGTGCGATTGATATTCTCTGTTTTTGTCCGCCGCTCAGAGTGACACCGCGCTCCCCTATCATGGTTTGGTATTTTTTACTAAAGTGATCTATTTCGCCTGCTACCACTGCATTTCGCGCTGCATTCATTACGCTTTCAATATCTGGTTTTTCTAATGCAAACCCAATATTATTTTCCACAGAGTCACTGAATAAAAACACATCTTGTGGCACATAACCAATTTGCGTCCGAAGGCTTTTCAATTCAATATTCTGGATATCAATTCCATCAAAAAAAATCTTGCCCTTTTGAGGAGTGTACATTCGCAACATCAATTGTGCTAATGTGGATTTGCCAGATCCCGTCTTACCAATGACAGCAATCTTCTGTCCCTTCTTAATGTGTAATGAAAAATCTTTGATCGCATGAATGCCGGTATGAGGATACACAAAGTCAACATTTCTAAATTCAATATCACCTTCTAAAATTGTCTCGATTGCTGTAGGGTCATTTTGTATGGATGGCTCGGTCTCCATAAATTCGTTTATGCGTCGCTGTGAGGTTGCTGCACGCTGCACCATACTTGCGGTTAATCCGATGGCACTTACGGGGAAAGTCAGCAACAAAATATACATTACAAACTCACCAATCACACCAACACTTACAGAGCCATCAATCACATAAAAGCCACCAATCATTATCGTCAACAGTGTGCTGAGACCAATCATAAGCCCCATAGAAGGAAAATAGATGGCTTCGGTTTTTGCCAGTGAAATGGCGTTGTCTCTATAGTCTTCACTATTCTTTTCAAAAAAGCCAAGCATCGCTTTTTCCTGTACGAAAGATTTTATGACACGAATACCAGAGTAGGATTCCTGTGCATTCGTAGTAAGGTCTGAAAGCAAGGACTGAATTTTATCGGCCTTGCGATTAATAATTGTATTTACATAATAAATAGTAAAGGCCAGGATGGGTAAGGGAGCCAACACA
>JBDSHT010000310.1:0-16691 GCA_039918315.1 Ginsengibacter sp.
ATAAAAGGGATAAGGAACTGCAACAAGTTTTGTTTGATCTGATAAGCAATGTGATTTTATTAGAGGAAGAAAATAGCGATGGAAAGAAATTTCATTTTCGTATTGCGATGGAGCACACTTCTTCATTCCAAGAGCTTGATGGCCATACGCAACAGCAATTGAAAAAACTATACGTAGATTATTTTTATCACCTACAGGATGATTTTTGGAGAAAGGAAGCGATGAAAAAACTTCCGGCTTTAAAGCGAAGCACCAACATGCTGGTGTGTGGTGAAGACCTGGGAATGGTGCCCCATTGTGTACCTGAAGTGATGGAGCAATTAGGTATTTTAGGATTAGATATCGAACGTATGCCAAAGGATTCATCCACACAATTTTTTCACCCCGATACTGCCAATTATTTATCTGTCGTAACCCCATCCACGCACGACATGAGCACGATAAGGGGTTGGTGGGAAGAAGACAGAGAAACCACGCAACGTTTTTATAATTACATGTTGGGACATTATGGGGAAGCTCCGTTTTTCTGCGAAGGATGGATTAATAAAGAAATCGTTTTGCAAAATTTATATTCACCTGCCATGTGGAGTATTTTTTTATGGCAGGATCTTATAGGAATGGATGAAGGTTTGCGAAGAGAAAATCCAAATGATGAGAGAATTAATGTGCCCGCAATTTCGGGGTTTAACTGGAACTATCGGATGCATATTGACCTGGAAAAATTGTTGAAAGAAGAATTGTTTAACCAGGAAGTGAAAACGATGTTAGAGGAGAGTGGGCGAGGTAAATTGTAGTCAGTATGAAATACAGAACTTTTACTTTTTAATTCTTTCATCTGCAATCGTAAATTCAATTATGAGGATTGCTTTAAATTTGCCCTGCCAAAAACGCAACAAAGCAAATATCAGTCATGACCATAAAATATAAAGAATCCAATCTCCCATTTAAACATCCGTTCACCATTTCTAAAGGAACTAAAACGCATCAGCCGGCGTTGTTGGTTGAGCTGGAAGCCTTTGGTATAAAGGGTTACGGCGAAGCACCGGCAATAACTTACTATAACATTCCCGTAGAAAAAATGATAGCGGACATTGAAGAAAAGAAAATTTTTATTGAAAAATTTTCTTTTACAGAACCCGAAAGATACTGGCATTATTTGCATCATCTTTTGCCTAACAATCCGTTCCTGGTGTGCGCGCTGGATATTGCAGCGTGGGATTTGTATGGCAAAATGAAACGCAAACAATTATATCAATTATGGAACCTTGATATTTTAAACAACCCAATTACTGACATCACAATTGGAATTGATTCGATCGAAAATATGGTTGCAAAAATGAAAGAAACTCCATGGCCGATTTATAAAATAAAATTGGGTACACCTAACGATGTTGAAATCATTCGTGAGTTGCGCAAGCACACAGATTCTGTTTTTAGAATTGATGCCAATGCAGCGTGGAAGGCAGATGAGGCATTGGAAAAGATTCAAATTTTTAAAGATTTAAATGTTGAATTTATTGAGCAGCCTTTGGCAAAAGATGATTGGGAGGGAATGAAATATTTACACGAACATTCTCCTTTACCATTGATTGCTGATGAAAGTTGTGTGAGTGAACACGACGTAGAAAAATGTCATGGATATTTTCATGGTATAAATATTAAGTTGACCAAATGCAGTGGTATCACTCCTGCATTACGGATGATTGAAAAAGCAAGAGAGCTCGATATGAAAGTGATGGTGGGCTGTATGAATGAGAGTTCCATTGGCACCGCAGCTATCGCTCAACTACTGCCCATGCTGGATTATGTAGATATGGACGGACCTTTGTTGTTGGCAGAAGATGTGGCAACAGGCGTCCAATTTGATTATGGTAAAATAATTTATACCGAAGGTTTTGGTCTTGGTATCACTACCTCAGCTTTTTAATTTGAAAATATTTCACGATTATTTTCCTGCAAAACATTAGGCTTGTTTTGCGTTAATTTATATATTTAAGCGCCTTTATTTCGTCTCGCATCAATAATATATTTATGAAAAAAGATTATTCAGAAATTGTTAAACGGATAGATTTTAGTGAAAATATAATTCCCGTGATTGTGCAGGATTCTTCTACCAAAATTGTTTTAATTCATGGCTATATGAATGTGGAAGCACTTTGGGAAACCATCGATTCCGGTTTTGTTACTTTTTATAAAAGAAGTCAAAAGACTCTTTATGTGAAAGGATCGACGAGCAAAAATTATCTTCACCTGGTGGATATAAAGCCGGGTTGCGATTTCAAAAGTCTATTGATAAAAGCAAAACCGGATGGGGCCGTTTGTCATACCGGTGCCGACACCTGCTACAATGAAACCAACACCTCTGAAGACTTCATTCGTACACTGGAAAAAATTGTTGAGGGAAGAAAAAAGCGTCCTGTTTCCGGGTCCTACACATCAACTTTGTTTAAGAGCGGAGCTAATTTTATGGCGCAGAAATTTGGAGAAAGTTCTTTGAAAGTATTGATTGAATCAAAAGATAATAATGACAAACAGTTTACGGCTGATGCCGCAGACCTTCTCTACCACTACCTTGTATTATTAAAATCAAAAAATAAATCGATTGATGATGTAGTTAAGATTCTGGAAAAGCGTTACGTTAAAACAGAATAATGTTTTTCATTTTATATAAAAAAAGGACTGCGTTTTTAGAAACGCTATAATAAATAATTCATGACACCTGCCCGATATAATCGTCTCACATCAGTTCTTAATCATCGCCAGCCTGACCTTACTGTGGTACTGGAAAATGTATTTGATCCGCATAATGTTTCAGCGGTTATGCGTACCTGTGATGCTGTCGGTATCCAGGATGTTTATATTTTAAATGACCGGATTCCTCCTCATAAAAAATGGGGTTACCGCAGTTCATCCACTGCCGCAGAGTGGCTGAGTGTGCACCAGTTTACCAATGCGGAAGAATGTTTTGATGCGGTGAGAAAAAAGTATTCGAAAATCTATACCAGCCATCTTGGCGAAGCGTCGTCAGATTTGTATTCAATGAATCTCACAGAATCGATTGCCCTTGTATTTGGCAACGAAACGTTTGGGATTAGTGAAAATATCAGGAAGTATTCTGATGGCGATTTTATCATTCCGCAGGTAGGTATTATTAAGTCGCTCAATATTTCTGTGGCTTGTGCAGTCACATTGTATGAGGCGTTCCGCCAAAAGAAAAATGCAGGCCATTACGATGCTTGCCGTTTAACCGATTCTGACCGGCAGGAGTTGTCGGATAGCTGGAAAATTGAAAAGCCGGTTTAACCAACCACTTGTCTTTAAAATCAGTTTAGCCATTTAGTTTCGTGCAATTTTGGCGGATTTTATTTCTTAAAATCTGCCATCTAATTCCATGACCTGCCAACTCCTCCTCAAAAATTCTTTGGTACAATTATTCGTGTACATTTGCAATCCAAATAATAAATTATAAATATTTAACAATTATGGCAAACGAAAAATTTGAACTCTTTGATGACAGGGTACTGGTAATGCCCAATGCGGCAGAAGAAAAATCATCCGGTGGAATTATCATCCCAGATACAGCTAAAGAAAAGCCTCAAAAAGGAACAGTAGTAGCAGTTGGTAAAGGTAAATATGCTGAGCAAACAGGTACGCTTATACCGATGACTGTAAAGAAAGGCGATACCATAATGTATGGTAAATATGGTGGAACAGAAATTTCCATTGGTGGTAAAGATTATCTGATCATGCGTGCATCAGACATTTTAATTAAACTAGGTTAATTCAAATTTTAAAATTTAATAAATAGTATTATGGCTAAGCAAATATTTTTTGATATTGAAGCCCGCAATAAAATGAAGAAAGGGGTAGATACCCTTGCTAATGCGGTTAAAGTAACTCTTGGACCCAAAGGTCGCAACGTGGTTATTGATAAAAAATTCGGCGCACCAACTGTTACTAAAGATGGTGTAACCGTTGCTAAAGAAATAGAATTGGAAGACCCTATTGAAAATATGGGAGCTCAAATGGTGAAGGAAGTTGCATCTAAAACAGCTGACATTGCAGGTGATGGAACTACCACAGCTACTGTGCTTGCACAATCTATCATCAGCGAAGGTTTGAAAAACGTTGCTGCCGGTGCAAATCCAATGGATTTGAAACGCGGTATTGATAAAGCAGTTATTGCTATTGTAGCAAATTTGAAAAAGCAATCCGTAGCAGTAGGTGAGAACGGAAAAGAAAATAAAATAGAGCAGGTTGCTTCCATTTCTGCTAACAATGATGAATCAATTGGAAAGCTAATTGCGCAGGCAATGGCTAAGGTTGGTAAAGAAGGTGTAATCACTGTGGAAGAAGCGAAAGGTACCGACACAACTGTAGAAGTTGTAGAAGGTATGCAATTTGATCGCGGTTATGTGTCTCCATACTTTGTTACCAATAGCGAGAAGATGTTAGTGGACCTGGAAAATCCTTACATATTAATTTATGATAAGAAGATTTCTTCAATGAAAGACATCCTTCATATTCTTGAGAAAGTTGCTCAAAGCGGAAGGCCGTTACTAATTATTTCTGAAGATCTTGAAGGCGAAGCATTAGCTACTTTGGTGGTAAACAAACTTCGTGGTACGCTGAAAGTGGCTGCAGTAAAAGCTCCTGGCTTTGGCGATCGTAGAAAAGAAATGCTACAGGATTTGGCAGTTCTTACAAAAGGAACAGTGATCAGCGAAGATCAAGGATACAAATTAGAAGGTGTTGAACTTACTTCTCTTGGACAAGCTAGCGCTGTATCTATTGATAAAGACAACACTACCATCGTAGGTGGAAAGGGTGATAAAAAAGAAATTACTGCAAGGGTAAATCAAATTAAAGCCCAGATAGCTACGACTACTTCAGACTATGATAAAGAAAAATTACAAGAGCGCCTTGCTAAATTAAGCGGTGGTGTAGCTGTACTTTATGTAGGTGCTGCAACAGAAGTGGAAATGAAAGAGAAAAAAGATCGTGTTGATGATGCACTTCATGCAACCCGCGCTGCTGTTGAAGAAGGAATCGTTCCTGGTGGTGGTGTGGCTTACATCCGTGCTATCAGCAGCCTTGATAAATTGGAAGGTTTGAATGATGACGAGATGACCGGTATCCAGATTGTTCGCCGCGCTGTTGAAGAACCTCTTCGTCAGATCGTTGTAAATAGCGGTATAGAGGGAAGTATCGTTGTACAAAAAATTAAAGAAGGTAAAAAAGATTTCGGTTTCAATGCCCGCACAGAAGTGTATGAAAACCTTTTGGCTGCAGGTGTTATTGATCCTACAAAAGTTACCCGCATTGCACTAGAGAATGCTGCATCTATTGCAGGTATGTTGTTAACCACAGAGTGTGTTATTTCCGACAAGCCTGAAAAAGACAAAGGTTCTATGCCTCCAATGGGTGGTGGAATGGGTGATATGGGTTATTAATCCAAATCATTTTCAAAAGAATAAATTAAAAAGCCTCTTTCAAATAAATGAAGGAGGCTTTTTGTTTTAGGACGATTTATGATTTATAAAAGCTTATCCGTAGGCGATAAACTACGCAACTGAAATTCAGTATAGACACTTCATTTTGGGTTGAATGTTTCCTTTACATTTATGGTCGTCCAACTTCCCCAATCTTTTTTCTGCGCCTTTACAAAATGTACTGCCAAAAGAAAACTGAGAACGAAGAAGATTTTTGTCATGGTGCAAAAATAGCGGTGCGCCGCAAAATAAAAAAGCTTCCTTTTTTGGAAGCCTTTTTAAAAAATTCTTGTTGAATTGTCTATCCAAAGAGGCCGCCTTTTTTAAATTCACGAACACCTTCGCCTATTTTAAATCCGTTATTATAAATTTCAATTTTATAATTTCCTTTTTGGAAATCACTGTTTTGCGACCATTCTACTTTTACCGGTTCCTTCTGGCCCTGCACATAATTAATTTGAACTTTTTTAGTAAATGGACGTTCAACTCCGTCTCTCGTTACAAACTTTCCAGAGCCCAAAGCATCCACTGTAACGGGTTTGCCGTCGGGAGAAGAAATGGCGATATAAATATCTTTTGGACCGGAAGGCGTGATCCTGTTTTCATCAATCACAAAAGAGATCCTTAATTTGTCCACTCTTTTTGCAGTTGTTGTTTCTTTTTCCTTTCCATTATTTTTTTCCTTGATTCCAATAATACTAAAATTGGAAGCATGGAGAGTAGATCCAATATCAATAATATCTTCCTTTTGCGTAATAACCTGGTTTGCGGAGTCATAGCTTTTCGCGACAACATCCCGTTGTTGAGTAACTACTCTTTTTTCTTCAGTGAGCTGAACATTTTCATTTTTCAAACTTTCAATTTCTGCCGTGTAACTATCAATGTTACCCTTCAATTGGGCAATCAATCTTCTAGCTTCAGACAACTGCGCGGCAGTGGCATTTTTATCGTTAAGAATGCCTTGCACCCTTGATTTTAGTTGCTGGATATCTTTATCTTTTGTTTGTAAAAGGCTGTCAGCTTTAACGTTGGAAGTCTTTAGAGCATCAAGTCGAAGTGCTGCATCGTTAAGCTCGCGCTGCAATTCATTTTTTGCAGAATCGCTGGTAATGATCTGCGTAGTGAGTCCTTCTTTTTCTTCGCGGGTTTTATTTTTATCAAAAATAATATAACCCCATGTACCCAGCAGTGCTATTACCAAAATTCCTGTTAGGATATTTCTGCCTTTATTACTTTTTTCAGGTAAAGGTTCCTGTGGACCTTTGCTTTCTGGAAAGTTTTCGTAACTCATTTTTAAGTTTTTTATTTATGAAGTAAGATATATTAATTTTTCCAAAACCGTGCCAAAGCAAAAAAAGTAAACCGGGATTTACATTTTAATCAACATGCTAATGAACCAAGTGAAGTTAAATCTAAAATTTTATCTTTGAAAAATGAGTACGATGTCTATTATTTCTTCATGGAAAAAAAATATTTTCAAACCATTGTATTGGTTAGAAGGTGATGAAGAATTTTTCATTGATGAGGTGATGGATTATGCTGAGAAAAAAATACTTTCTGAAGCGGATGCTTCATTTAATCTCACCACTTTTTATGGCAAGGATGCTAACTGGGCCGACATTATAAATGCTTGCAGACGCTATCCCATGTTTGCTGAAAGGCAGGTAGTAGTGTTGAAAGAAGCTCAACAAATGAAGGATATTGAAAAGTTGGAACCTTATATTGAAAATCCTCTGAAATCAACGGTATTCGTGGTTTCTTATAAAGGGAAAACTTTAGATGGCCGCAGTAAATTGTCGAAAGTGATAAAGAAACATGGGGAAGTTTTTTTATCAAAAAAAATTTATGAGAACCAATTGCCGGCATGGACAAATGCCTACCTGCAATCAAAAGGGTTTCAAATAAGTCCAAAGGCATTGAGTCTTTTAGTGGATCATGTGGGGAATGATCTTTCACGGATTGCGAATGAGGTTGACAAACTTTCGGTCAACATTTCAACCGATCAAAAGATTACTGAAGATGAAATAGAAAAGTATATCGGCGTCAGCAAGGAGTACAATATTTTTGAATTGCAACAAGCATTTAGCAAAAAAGACCAGGCGAAAGCCATTCGGATCATCCAATTTTTTGAAGCCAATCCAAAGGCAGTTCCGATTCAATTAATACTGCCATCATTGTATGGTTATTTTACTAAAATAATGGCTATCCATCAGATGCCCGATAAGAGTGACAGAGCCATCAAGCCATTGTTTTATAATAATCCATTCCTGGTAGAACAAGCTTTGGACACAGTAAGAAATTACTCCTACCAACAGACTGAAAAAATTATTCTGCTACTGCATACTTACAACTTGAAAAGCATTGGTATCAATAGTTATGGCGTATCACCCACTTCGCTAATGAAAGAACTTTGCTATAAAATTATTATGTGTTAGATAGAATAATGAGCCACTGTTTTATAATAAGAACACAAAAAAGGGAATTGTTTTTTAATTAAAAAAAAAGAAAGAAAAATATATTTTTATCGTGCAAACAACTTCTAATATTTTACTTATAAAACCAACCGGATTTTCATTCAATGTACAGACTGCCGTGTCAAATGCTTTTCAGAATAAGCCGGATGTAAGTAAAGAAATTTTAAAGCAAAATGCTTTTGACGAATTTGATGCTTTCGTAAATACTTTGCAATCGAAAGGAGTTTCAGTAACTGTAATTGCAGATACCGAATTACCCCAAAAACCTGATGCCGTTTTTCCAAATAACTGGATAAGTTTTCATGCTGATGGATCGGTAATATTGTACCCGATGTGTGCACCCAACAGGCGCACAGAAAGACGCGCTGAAATTATTGAAACGATAAAAAAATCTTTCTCGGTAAATTCTATTATTGATCTTTCATTTTATGAAAATGAAAACCGTTTCCTGGAAGGCACTGGCAGCGTGGTTTTTGATCATCAAAATAAAATTGCTTATGCATGTTTGTCGCCTCGCACCGACAAAGAACTGCTGAAAGAATTGTGTTCAATTTTAAACTATGAACCTATTTATTTTTATGCGCTTGATGAAAGCGGAAAAGAAATTTATCATACGAATGTAATGATGTGCGTGGCTGAAGAATTTGCGGTGATCTGTTTAATTGCGATTAAAAATAAAACGGAAAAGGACAAGGTAGTTTCTTCTTTGGAACAAACCGGCCACGAGATTATTGATATCAGTTTTGAACAAATGAAAAATTTTGCCGGCAATATGTTGGCTTTGCGCAATCACCAAAATGAAAAACTTTTAGCCTTATCGCAAAGTGCTTTTGATTCTTTATCGGCAGATCAAAAAATGAGGATCGGAAAATATGCTGAGATGATTCCGCTTGCTATCAAAACCATTGAAACCATTGGTGGTGGCAGCGCACGATGCATGATCGCAGAAATATTTTTACCGAAAAAGAATAAATAATATAATCAGTATTCCCGGAGTCTTTAGGTGCCAAAATTTACATAATAAAATAATCTACAATCTTAGCATTAAATATAATCCCGCAGCAATTGCGGCACCAGTCAGCGGCCCGGCAATTGGTATCCAAAAATATTTCCAGTCATTTTTTTCTTTTTCTTTAAATGGAAGAAATGTATGAACGATTCGTGGTCCGAGGTCCCGTGCCGGATTAATTGCATAACCGGTAGTACCACCCAGCGACAACCCGATTGACCATACAATAAAAGCAACAGGTATGGCTCCCAGCGAACCTAACCCCATGGGAGTTTTTTCTTCACCAAATTCTGCGTTGGTGAAATAGAAAACTGCAAACAACAAAACAAATGTCCCAATGGCTTCGCTGATTAAATTCAGCGTTGTGTTTTTGATTGCGGGCGATGTATAAAAACACGCCGCCTTCAGGCCCGCACTCTCTGTTGCTTCAAAGTGATTTTTGTAAGTGATCCAAACCAGTAAAGCTCCCAACATGGCACCAATCATTTGTGCAAGGATGTAAGATGGAACGTCGGCCCATGGAAATTTTCCTGCAATGGCAAGGCCAATGGATACTGCCGGATTCAGGTGTGCGCCACTGTATGGGCCGGCTACCACTACGCCCGCAAACACAGCAAGCGCCCATCCCGTGGTGATTACGATCCAGCCGCCGCCATTTCCTTTGGTATCTTTTAATAGTACATTAGCAACAACACCATTGCCTAAAAGGATCAGGATAAGAGTGCCGATTAACTCAGCAACAAATGGACTCATTAGTTTTGGTTTTATTAAATGAAAAATTATTTTGAGATCGATTTATTTTCTGAAGCGGCCCAAAATTTTACTGCCTCAATTGCCCGATACCACCCTTTAATTAATTCTTCTTTATTATCCTCTCCGGGTTCATAACGTTTATTAATTTTCCATTGACCCTGAAGTTCTTCTACGTTTTTCCAAAAGCCCACGGCCAGCCCGGCAAGGTAGGCGGCACCAATTGCGGTAACCTCTGTCACTTCCGGACGGACGACGGATGTTTTTAAAATATCTGCCTGGAATTGCAACAATAAATCATTGCGTGTAGCACCACCATCCACGCGCAGTTCTTTAATCTCGATACCTGAATCGGATTCCATTGCTTTCAGAACTTCCATAGTTTGGAAGGCAATGCTCTCAAGGGCTGCTCTCGAAAAATGACTTCGATTAGTACCTCTTGTAATACCAAAAATACTTCCTCTTGCATCCTGATTCCAATGAGGGGCACCTAATCCTGCAAAAGCCGGTACCATATACACCCCGCCACTGTCGGGCACTTTAGCAGCCAACTCTTCAATTTCTGATGCATCAGAAATTATTTTTAATTCGTCTCTTAGCCATTGAACCACTGCGCCTGCAATAAAAATACTTCCTTCAAAAGCATACTGCACCTGGTCTCCAATCTTCCAGGCGATGGTGGTAATCAGGTTATTTTTAGAAATCAAAGGTTTGTCTCCAATATTCATCAGCATAAAACAACCTGTTCCATAAGTATTTTTTACCATTCCCGGTTTGTTGCATATATGCCCGAAGAGGGCTGCCTGTTGATCGCCTGCAATGCCGGCAATAGTGACTTTGGTGCCTAATAATTTCCCTGAACTTTCACCATATACTTCACTGGAAGAACGCACTTCCGGTAGCATAGATGGTGGAATTTCAAAAAGTTCCAGAAGCTCCTGATCCCATTCAAGTGTGTTGATATTATAGATCATGGTGCGCGATGCATTGGTAACATCAGTGATGTGCAAACGGCCTTCTGTAAGATTCCACATCAGCCATGAATCAACTGTGCCAAAAGCCAACATGCCAGCCGCTGCTTTTTCTTTTGCACCTTCTACATTATTTAAGATCCATTGAATTTTTGTTGCGGAAAAATAAGCATCCAACACCAATCCTGTTTTGCCCCGTATCTTCTCATCCAGGTGTTGTTGCTTCAGCGCATCGCATTGTTGCGATGTGCGTCGGTCCTGCCATACAATGGCATTGTAAATTGGTTGCCCCGTTGCTTTATCCCAAACTATTGTTGTCTCCCGTTGATTGGTAATTCCAATCGCGGCGATTTCCGCGGCATCAATATTTTTTTTCACAAGCGCTTCCGTAATTACCGAAGCCTGCGATGACCATATTTCCATGGGGTCATGCTCAACCCAACCAGGCTTTGGGTAAATTTGTTTAAATTCTTTTTGGGCTAAAGAGACAATTTCTCCACTGTTATTAAAAACGATGGCTCTCGAACTGGTGGTGCCCTGGTCCAGGGTTAAAACAAATTTTTTCATTAAACAATTTAAAAAGTTTAAAAGAATTCAATTAGTTTTCTTGAGGCATAATTTGAATGAACATTCTTCAAACTCAACGAAAATCGATCAGTTAATTAAAGACAAAATAAGCAGAATTAATTGTAAAAAAATAATCACTACTCAGAAAGAAAATGAGGATTGATTATTTCTGTAAGACAACTTCTAAATTTTATTTTTAGTATCCTGTTGATTGTGCACCAGTTTTGCTTAGGTTAATTTATTTGAATTCCAGTAATTTTAAAAGAGTAAACTAATGAGCGTATGACGATATTCCGGAGAGAAATATTGATGGATACTATGAAGAGCGTCGCAGAATGGGACATTATTATTATTGGTGGCGGAGCTACCGGGTTAGGGATTGCTGTTGATGCCGCAACAAGGGGTTACACCACACTTTTATTAGAGCAGGAAGATTTTGCAAAAGGCACGTCCAGCCGAAGTACCAAGCTCGTACATGGTGGGGTGCGGTATCTTGCCCAGGGCAATATTAAACTTGTAAAGGAGGCATTGAGAGAACGTGGAATCTTAATGAAGAATGCGCCACACCTTACCAAAAATGAATCGATAATTTTACCTTGTTATTCATGGGCTCGTGCAGCTTTCTATGGTATCGGACTTACTTTTTATGATTGGCTTTCCGGAAAATTAAGCATGGGGAATTCTAAATTAATTTTTAAAAAAGAATTAAAAAGGAGATTGCCAACCCTTCGTGATGCATCTTTAAAATGTGGAATTCTGTATCATGATGGCACCTTTGATGATGCACGATTGGCTTTGAACCTGGCACAGACTTGTGTCGAAAATGGGGGTGTTTCCATCAATTATTGCAAAGTAGTTTCATTAATTAAAAATGAAGAAAATCATATTTCGGGAGTTTCTGTTTTGGATAAAGAGAAACAAAAAGTATATGATTTAAAAGCAAAAGTAGTGGTGAATGCTACTGGTGTTTTTGTGGATGATATTTTAAAACTTGATGAGCCTAACGCCAATTCTTTGATACGGCCCAGCCAGGGAGTCCATATTGTTTTAGATGGAACATTTCTTCAAAGCGAGGATGCCATTATGATTCCGCATACGTCAGATGGACGGGTTTTGTTTGCCATACCATGGTACCATCATGTATTAATAGGCACGACGGACACACCACTGAAAACGCATTCTCTAGAGCCAAGAGCACTGGAAAGTGAAATTAATTTTATTCTTAAAACTGCAGGAAATTATTTGCAGAAACCCCCACAACGAAAAGATGTGTTGAGCATTTTTGCAGGCCTTCGCCCATTGGCGGCTACCGAAAATGACCTGGATAAAACGAAGGAAATTTCGAGGAGTCATAAAATAATTATTTCTGAAAGCAGACTCGTTTCGGTAATCGGGGGCAAGTGGACAACCTATCGCAAAATGGCAGAAGACACCTTAGATAAAATTGAAAAGCGAAACATGTTGAAAGGTAAACCCAGCATTACAGAGCATCTTAAAATTCATGGTTTTGCAGATGCGGGTTCGCCCGGACCTTTTTCTGTATATGGTTCCGATGCAGATAGAATTAATGAATTAATAGCTGCCAATCCCGCATGGGGTGCGCCTTTGAGCCCTGATTTATACATCAATACTGCACAGGTAATTTGGGCGGTTCGAAACGAAATGGCCATTTCAGTTGAAGATGTGTTAGCAAGAAGGACAAGGATATTATTTACTGATGCCAGAATCGCGTTGTGTCTTGCGCCCATTGTTGCTGCCATCATGAAAAATGAAATGGGCGAAGATGAAGAATGGGAAAAGCAACAGGTTGATCATTTTACGGAATTGGCAAAGGGGTATATGTTGGAATGAAACTGAAAATTTCAAATTGGTTCTTAGAGTAACTTGGGTAAAAAAATTAAAAAAAATATTTCCCATTGGCGTTAAAATCCTAATACTACGAAGGCCGGATAAGCCTCTATCATTAACATACAAAAACAAAGCTTCTGAAAATGGATGAGAAACAGGCTGAACTATATCAAATTATTCAGAAAAATTTCTAGGGTGTTGCAACGCTGAAAACAGAGAAGAACCTGTAACACAGAATCCTCCGTTGGCAATCTTGTAAAATTATTTTTTACCGGAGAGCAATGGTGGCAAACTCAGAACAGCGCTACTTTTTACTTTTTAATTTACAACGACCAGCGAGGGTGCCGACGTTGTGTTTGAGATTTTATTTCTGATTCTGAAGTCTGAAATCCTGATTGCTAAAGGGTGGATTGTCCGGAATTTTGACAACATTAAATTCGAATTCCGTTGCACGATGACAGCTATTGCATGTGTTGGTGAGTATAATATAAGTCCTTGTAAATGCGACAGGATTTTTTTGCTTAATAGCAGCATTCATGCTGTCCAGGGCAGGCTCAATCATGTCTATCTCTTCGCTTTCCTTTCGTTCCTTCTGATACTTTTTAATAGCGTCAATATTTTCCATTATTTCATGAATTTCAAAGTCAGCTAATTTCCAGTTTTGGTTTTGCCCTGCAAACCAAAGTTTATTATGATGAATTTGAATGCTGCTCATGAACTCTCCAAAACCAGGTCTGTAAGTGTCCGCAAGTTTGCTCTCCAAACTATCAATACGATTTTGTAAAATTTGAGTTTTGTCGGTTTGCCGGTTACAGGCAAACAGCCCGAAAGTAAAGAGGATAAGAAATATCTGTTTCATTTTCTAACTGGTTAATATTTGAACGGTCACTCTATATAGGGTGATGCATAACGGTTACTTTTCCGAAAGTACGAACTATCCAAACTTCGTTAAAAAAAAATCATCTTTCCATGTAATGAAGTAAACTCAGGACAGCAGATTTTTTTAATCCCAGGTTACACACAGACAATTAATACTTTTTTCTAAAATATAAATGATAACTATTATCAACAAATCAAAAAACTTTTAACTTCAACTATAAATTTTTTGACAACACTATTACGTATTCCTAGGTGAGGTGAAGTTTAAATCGATTAAAATAAAAAAAAATGAAAAATAAACAAAGGCTGTTTTCTGTTTTTTTGCTTGCATTGCCAATGATGACGCTGGCCCAAAATAAACTGGCGGATTCACCCGAAAAACCACGCCCTGCCGATGAAACAGCAATGATAAATGAGCCTGCACCATCATTTATTCTAAAAGATTTAGACGGAAAAACAGTTAGCCTGCAAAGTTTAAAAGGTAAGACTTTGATATTAGACTTCTGGGCCACCTGGTGCGGTCCCTGTAAAGCCAGCTTTCCTGCTATGGCAAAAGTGGTGACTGATTATAAAGATAATCCGGATGTAAAATTCCTATTTGTGGACGCATACGAACGGCATGCTACTAATGAAGAAAAACTAAAAGCTGTTAGCAATTTCATTGCATCCAATAAATATCCATTTCAGGTGTTACTGGATAATGATAACAAAGTTGCAGATGATTATAAAGCGTATGTTATTCCCTGCAAGTTTATCATTGACAAAAATGGAAACATACGGTATAAAGTTGTAGGTGTTGAACTGGATGCGGAGAAGTTAGCGGAAGAGTTGAAAGTGATGATTGAGTCAGTTAAATAAAATTATAGTGTGCCGGCTTCAAGTTGATCCAGATAAATGAAATCCGGAGACTGAACCCCAGCTTCTATTCTGATTTGAATCAGTTCAGGCGATTCAAAAAAAAGCTTTGCTGCTTCAAAAGAAATCCAGGTAGAGAAATGAACGATTTTATTTGGTTCTTTTTCATATTTGAGAACCTGATAAGAAATTTCGCCTGCCTCTTTTCTGATACTTGCAGCTTTGTCAAAAATATTTTTCCATGCAATGTAGTTTTCTACCTCATGGATAATTAATACGTATTTAATAAGTCCTATAGTTAATTGAGTAAAAACTTTCCGCCGTTTTCGCCACTTACTCTTAGTTTAAGTATTTTAATTTCGTTTTTTTAATATCCCTAAATACGCTACCCAAGGACCCACTTCTTTTTTATAATGATTAGCGATTATTCTTGAAATTTGGGCAATATGATTTAAGTCGTGAACTGCCCAAGTGGAAAGTAATTGTAAAAGAGTAACTTCTCCAAACGCAGGATGAATTCCTGTTTCGCTTAAATGACTTGTTGATATTTTTTTTGCAAGCAAATGCTCAATATTCTTTTTTCGCAAAGTTTTAAATTCCTTTAATAATTGTGATAAAGACTTCATATTATTCTCTTCAAATTGAGTGAATCGATCAAAGGATTCAAATGTTTTGTCGGCACTTTTAGAAAGTATAATTTCTAATCTTGGAATCCAGTCAGTTTTTTCTCCATAAATTAAATGTTCAACAACATTGAACACATTCCAGGTTTCGTCACCTTCATTTGCCGATGTCCAGTTAGTAGAAATATTCTGTAACAATGTTTCAAGAACATCTGGTGTCCGTTCAAGAATTTCTAATGTTTTTTCTAATGTAAAATTCATTACGTAGAGTTTAAGAATTGGGAACAGGATAGTGCAATTACTTTATTTCGATTCTATGTTGATATTTAGGCCTCATTACACCATTATGAATGCAACTTATAATTTAATTTTATAAATCCTTAGTAAATTTGAAGCATATAAAGATTTAAAATGCTTCACGAAAAAGATTTGCTGACGCAGTTGAAGGAAGGTGATGTGAAAGCATTTGACGAAATCTATTGGAAAAATCATGGGGCTCTATATGCTAACATTTTAAAAATAATCAAGGATACCGTTGCGACCGAAGATTTACTCCAGGAAGTTTTTATCGCTTTATGGCAAAATAAAGAATCGTTAGATGTAGATAAACCTGTAGCCAATTGGTTGTTTGTGGTAAGCTTTAATAAAAGCATTTCTTACCTGAAAAAAACACTCAAAGAAAATTTGGAAAATTCGAACCTTGCTGCATTATCAATTTCCAATAATGATTTTCATCACAATTATTCTGATGCCCAATGGAACATTTTACAAAGTGGGCTACAACAATTATCTCCTCAGAAACGGCGGGCATTCCAACTTTGCAAATTAGAATCAAAGACATACAAAGAAGCTGCAGAGGAAATGCACATCTCCAAACATACAGTCAAACAATACTTGCAGGATTCTATGGCAGACGAAGAATACCTGAAAGTGTACCACCTGCCTGCATTGGAAGGAAAATTTAATACAAGCGAGGGAATCGCTTTGGCAAATAAATACAATGAGCTTTCTGATAAAATAATGAAATACACAATGGATTATGTTCATGATAATCCGAAGTCTATTGTGGCATTTGACCGGGCATATTATATGTTGGAAGGATATACCACCACGCTTTCAATTCCGCAAATCGATGATCTTGTAAAAACGATCAGCCCGGTATGGAAAGGAACCTACAACCTGGACGTATTTATGGATGCTTCCAAAAACTCGCGTAAGACTGC
>JBDSHT010000311.1:0-7356 GCA_039918315.1 Ginsengibacter sp.
TTTTTTCATCACCTAAAACAATTTTCAAAATGAGAAAGTATCTCTTCGTGCTGCTACTTATTCCTGTGATAGGAATGAGTCAGACAAAAGCAATTCTTACAGCCAACCGGCTCTTCGCCAGGAATGACAAAGTATCCGAATTTGAAAAAGCACTTACTAACCATGCTCAAAAATACCACACCGGCGATGTTAAGTGGCGGGTATGGAGCATTGAATCCGGTCCGGATGCAGGCGGATACATGATTACGGAAGGCCCCAGTAATTGGAACGATTTGGATAGCCGCGGCGACATTAGTACAGAACACACAACCGATTGGGATAAAAATGTTTTACCTCTTACTACAGGTCAGGGTCAAAGCGCTTATTTTGAATTCCTTCCTGATTTAAGTACGGTTAAGCTTACAGATTATTCAGACAAAATTATTATCAATCATGTGACAGCAAAGCCAGGAAAAATTATTAATGTACAAGACCTATTAAAGAGGCAAAAAAAAGTATGGGAAGCAGGTAAAGAATCTGTTGCAGTTTATTCAGCTGAATTTTCCGGAGAGCCGGGTTATATACAGGTGACCCGTTTAAGAAATGGCTTAAAAGAATTATCCAACGATTATCGTAAACCATTTGCAGATAGATATGATGATGCGAATGGTGCAGGGGCATTCGATACCTGGTTGAAAGATTTTTCTGATGCAGTTCAGAGCCGCTGGTCAGAGTTGCTCACTTACAAGCCCAAATTAAGTTCAAAGTAATTTAAGTAAAAACCTTACCGTCTCAAAGGTTCCGGAGACGGTAATCTTTACATTATTAGGCTGGTTACCACATAAATTATATAAAGTAAAACATTAAAACTTTTTTCATTAACTCAACCAAAATTTAAAAAATGAAACATTTTAAAATCGCCGTCGCCTTTATTGGCTTTTGTACGCTGGCCATCAGCTGCAATCAACCTTCGGAAGACAAAACAACAGTAGAAAAATCAGACAGCACTGCAATGATGGCTTCAACCGCAGATCCTGCACAATTAAAGAAAGAAATACAAGAACAGGAAACAGCCTGGGCTAATGCTGATAATGCAAGAGATGCCAATGCACTGGCAGCTTTTTATGCTGATGATGCAAAGAGTTTGGCGAGTGACAAGCCCATGCTAGAAGGTAATGCTGCTATAAAAAAAGATATTGAAGAGGGTCTGGCAAAAAAACCAAAAGGGGCTAAACTTTCTTATGATGTTATGGATGTATATGGTGCTGGTAATTATGCTTCCGAAGTGGGGAAAACCACCCGGATGGATTCCACCGGTAAGGTCACATCAACAGGTAAATACATGGCTATTTGGGAGAAACGCAATGGCAAATGGATCTGTATCCGGGATATCGGTAATGATGATGCAAAAGCAAAGTAAGGGGCGTTTTTACAGCATCCATACAACCGCCAGCTTAGGTAAATTGATAAAAATGTGTATTGCAATAACTGAATACTGCAAATAACAACGCTTAGATGAAGCTGCCGTATCGTTTAACTATACCCTACACCGCCAACGTAAATCAAAACGATTAAAGTTGGCGGTGTATTCGTATTTATAAAATAACCTGCACAAATACTTTTTGTATTTTTCTTCCTGTTGTTAATCTCAAAACAAGAAAAAATAAATAATGGAAGTACACAAACACCCCCACCACGTAACACATAAAAAAAAATGGGGAGAATATTTACTTGAATTCTTCATGCTGTTCCTTGCGGTTTTTCTTGGTTTTGTGGCAGAGAATATCCGGGAACATAAAATCGAAAAGGGAAAAGAAAAAGTTTATATGGAAAACGTGTTGGAAGACCTAAAAGCTGACACAGCTATTTATAATAACTATACAAAAAATAACCTGGTTTTATTTGCATCAATTGATACGCTAATAAAACTTATAAAAAGCCCAGACAGAAAAGCCCACGTGGGCAAACTTGCTTATGTAGCACGGATGATATTACCCAAATACAAAGCATTATATACAACAGACCGTACCTATGAACAGATGAAAAGCTCCGGGGATTTGCGTCTTATCGGTAATAAACAGGTAGCGAGCAATATTTCTTATTATTATTATTCCGTTATCAATCTAAAAAAATACAATGATGCGGCTTATACCTGGGGCACCGATTTTGGAGAAGAGATGGGAAAAATATTTGATGCAGAATTATTGCTGAAAATAATTAAAGATGAAAAAGAGCAGCAAGCGGAACCGGATGATTTGCTTACTGAAGACCGGATAACATTAAACGAGTTAAACACAACCGCCCAATACTTATATGGTGCATTTAAACTGGGAGAAAATATTGGCAACAAAAGAAATATAGCAGCACAAAAACTAATTGAACTAATTAAAACAGAATATCATTTAGAAAATGAGTGAAGAAGAAAAAATTTGAACCAGGCATGGAGCAAGAAAAGGCCGGGAGTAGATCATCACCCAACGATAAAAAAATTCAAGGAATAGTTTTTGGAATTTGTCATGCTATTTCTTGCAATAGCAATAATTTCTTGTGGTTATTGTAAGGGCGCAGTTTGGCAATATTATTTGTGGTAAGGGAAGATGCGTAGCATCGGAGGATTTTGTAACAACGGATTTTAATCCGTTGATCAAATGATAAGTTACAAATAGAACCGTAGGTTCGGCACATATTTATACATTGGTAAATTAATGAGATGGAGCGAACCTACGCTTCTCAATGATAAGCTCTGCTTGCTTCCAAAGGATTAAAATCCGTTGTTACAAATGGGTCGAGCCTACGGCTCTTTAAATGCAAAAGAATACAGTGAGCCGATAAGATTGAAATGAATTTGAAATGCAACATTCAACTAAAAATGAAGTACGTCATCACTCTCCCGTCGGGCAAAAGTTGAATTAAACTTTTAAAAATGTCATAATTTAAAACATGAATAAAAATTCTAAAAGGCAGTGGAAGAGCTGGCTATTGAGGTTTCTGCTCTACATTATCGTTGGATTTTTATGCGCCTTTTTATACAACCAATTCAAAAAATAAATGAGCGAAGAGAAAGACATTCCACCAGATGAAATACAAAATGGACAACCTTCAAATTTAAAGTCAACTGGCAATGAATTTCCACTTGACGAGCCTATTGCCGGACCAACTGAGTTTTCAAATTTCAACACTAAACCTTCAACATCAGAGAATATGGAAGTACATGCACACACCCATTCCGGCCACGGCAAGAAAACATGGAAAGAATATTTCTGGGAATTTTTAATGTTGTTTCTCGCGGTCTTCTGCGGCTTTTTAGCAGAGTACCAGTTGGAACATGTAATAGAACATCAACGGGAAAGCCAATACATCGAATCGTTGACATCAGATTTGCAGGACGATATAAAAAGCCTGGATAAAAGAATCGCAAATGAGCAAATGGGTATAGCTGAATTGGATACGCTGATTTATTTATTAGATAATGCTTCGCTGGCAAAACAAAATGGGGATCAGTTGTATTATGTTACCAGGATGGGGCCAAGATCGCAGCCCTTTGCCAACAACAGCAGAACATTTGACCAATTAAAAAACTCAGGTGGTTTCAGGCTTATCAGGAATGCCGCGGCTTCTAATAATATCATGGGATATTATGGTCAGTTCCCTCAAATACGTTTGCTGGAAGACAATTACAATCATGAGTTTGATAATTTTAAACGGGTAGCAGCCAAAATATTTGATCCTGCTATTTTACGAAGACAAGAAGGAGCCGAAGGAGAAATTTTTCGAAGCCATGATAATCCTCAATTGAGAACGTATGATGCTGATCTGCTAAAAGAACTAAGCTATCATACATTACAGATGAATGGCTCAAGGCGTTCAAGATTAGTCGAACTGAAGCACCTGGAAACAGTAGCAAAAGAGTTGATGGCCAAGCTGCAAAAAGATTACCATCTCAATTAAATCATATCATCCAAAACATAACTCAATGAAAAAAAGAATCGAATCTATCGACATTCTTCGTGGCATAGCTATGGTTATCATGGCGCTTGATCATGTGCGGGATTTTGTACACATCACCGCTGGTATTGACGACCCGTTAAATTTTGCAACCACTACTCCCTTCTTATTTTTTACAAGATGGATAACGCATTTTTGCGCACCCACTTTTATTTTCCTATCCGGTACTTCCATTTATTTGCAGAGTTTACGCAAAACAAAAAAAGAGTTAAGTGGGTTTTTAATTAAGCGGGGGCTGTGGTTAATTTTTGTAGAGATAGCCATTGTTTCCTTCGCCTGGATGTTCAATCCGCATTACGAATTTATTCCCCTACAGGTTATTTGGGCAATTGGTATTTGTATGGTATTCCTGGGTTTATTGATCAGGTTGCCTTATAATATTATTTTAGCATTGGGCCTTCTCATTGTCTTTGGGCATAACCTGCTCGATATTCCTGAATCCGCACCGGGATTTACATCAAACTTCCTATGGGATATTTTGCATCATGGATTTTTTACGCCCTACCAATTACTCCCTAACCATTACTTCATAATTGTATATCCTTTTTTACCCTGGCTGGGATTAATGATACTGGGATATTGTACCGGAATATTTTTTACGAAAAAGTATAATGAACAACAACGGACAAAAATTTTTATCAAAATAGGTCTGTCACTAATTGCTATTTTTATTGCGGTTCGGTTCATTAATATTTATGGTGACCCTCATCCATGGGCCATACAAAAAGATAGCTTGTTTACTTTTCTTTCCTTTATGAATGTAACCAAATATCCTCCTTCCTTATTATACCTTTGCATCCTCATTGGCCCGGGATTTTTAATGCTGGCATTTCTGGAAAAAATTAAAAATCCATTCACCAATATTCTTATGATATACGGCCGGGTACCTTTCTTTTATTATATCCTGCATTTGTATTTGATTCACCTCGTAGCGGTTGTTTTATTTTTTATGAGAGGCCATTCAATGAATGAAGCGGTAACTGCTGGCGAGTTCCCAGCATACTTTGTAATTCCCGGCGAAGGATTGGGATTAGCAGCCGTTTATGCAGTTTGGGCTTTTGTAGTAATTGCTTTGTACCCTTTGTGTAAATGGTACGATAAATATAAAACTAACCACAGGGAAAAATGGTGGCTGAGTTATTTGTAGCCAGATCTTTTAATCAAAAATGGTTTGGAAAAGTAGAAGTGTTTTTAAAAGGAGATCAGTTATGGTTTTAAAGCCTATCGCTCACCAAAATCAAATGGACCTATGGCTTTTTATAAGGCCATCACTTTTGCGACTAACTGGGAATACCAGGACATGCCTACAGATGCATTTGCGATGTTTAGTTTGGATGAGGATGGCAAAGGCCAAAGCATTAACATGAAAGGTATTTCACCGGATATCGATTTCTGTTGCGACTTCCAGGATCTCGATCTTCAAAGAATAAAATGAATAATTATCGGGAGGTGTTACGACCCACTTTCACCGCGACGATGCGACATTTTGAAATGCACCCATTTTCCGGCCTTACCTAATCATTCTATAAAACTGCGAATTTTTAATTGACATCCGCAAAGAGCGTGGTTTTTAATTATTATCGTTATTTTACGAACGGTAATGAATTTATTACTCCTAAAAAATCAATCAGGAAATTTATGGAAACGCCAACACTAAAACACCAGGGCCATCCGCCCGCGTTATTTATTTTATTTTTTACGGAAATGTGGGAACGGTTTAGCTATTATGGAATGCGGGCCTTGCTTGTACTTTTTTTAGTTTCTTCAGTATTAGGCGATAAGTTGGGCCACAACCCAGGCTGGGGTTGGGAAAGAGCGGAGGCTTTGCAATTGTATGCTGTCTATACCGGTTTAGTTTACCTTACTCCCATCATCGGCGGATGGATTGCCGATAATTTTTTGGGGTATAGAAAGTCAGTAATTCTTGGAGCATTTATCATGACCCTCGGCCATGCATGTATGGCATTGGATACTCCGTTTTTCTTTTACACTGGGCTGGTTTGCATTATTGCAGGCAACGGTCTTTTTAAGCCAAATATTTCCTCTATTGTGGGCCAGTTGTACACTCATGATAGCGATAAAAAAGATTCTGCTTACACTATATTTTATATGGGTATCAATGCAGGTTCGTTCCTCGGAATTTTGTTGTGTGGGTATATCGGCGAAAAAGTGGGTTGGAGCTGGGGCTTTGGATTGGCAGGTATTTTTATGTTCTTAGGTATGTTGCAATTTACATTCGCACAGAAAATTTTTGGTTCCATTGGGCTTTCGCCAAAAAAGGAAGTAGCGCTTTCTGCAATAGATCCACATGCTAACCCGGTGACCGAAGAAATTGTTGAAGAGTCGCACCAAGCAAAAAAAGTTAGCCGCGACCGGATTTTTGTGATCGTAGTATTTTCTATTTTTACTATTTTCTTTTGGATGGCGTTTGAACAGGCCGGAGGTTCTATGACCATTTTTGCAAAAGACTACACCAACCGGGTATTGGAAGGCAGCAGTGCTACCATTTTTAAATGGGTCAATAGTTCTATTGTGGTTGGTGCCATGATTATATTATGCATTGTACTTTTCAATTTGTTCAAGCAGACTTTTAAAAAATATGCGCTATCCAATTCTATTTTAGCTTCCAGCTTTTTAATAATCTGGGCGATTGTTATCTGGAAATTAAATCGTGAATTTAGAGAAGACATAACAGAAGTTCCCGCAAGTTGGTTCAGCATATTAAACTCATTTTTTATCATCACTCTGGCTCCTTTATTTTCCAAAATATGGGAGAGTAAATTCAATCCTTCGGGGCCTATTAAATTTGGGATTGGCTTAATTCTCCTCGGACTTGGATTCGCCATTTTAGCCTATGGCGGGTTGCCAATAGCGCAAGGAGCCAAGACTGCATCAGTAAGTATGGTGTGGCTGATATTAGCGTATCTCTTTCATACCATGGGCGAGCTATGCGTATCGCCGGTAGGGCTTTCTTACATCAGTAAATTATCTCCCGTAAAAATTGTGGGATTGATGTTCGGTATTTGGTTCGTAGCCACTTTTATTGCAAATACTTTAGCAGGCCTTACAGGAAGTTTAATTGATGGAATTACAAGCAAATATTCGATTTCTATTTTCTTCATGATATTTTCAGTGATACCGATAGTAGCTGGTTTAGTTCTTTTTGGATTGAATAAGTCACTTAAAAAGAAGATGCACGGCATCCACTAAGTTTTCATCTTTTTTAAATTTTTTAAGAGCAGCCTAACAACTGCTCTTTTTCTTTTGATCAGTTTTATTATTCTTTACTTTGAGTTTTATTTTTACTTCTTTGTTGATGTTATGCAAAGATTTTTGCTGAAGGCTGTTTGTCAGAGACAAGACAGCGGCTGC
>JBDSHT010000312.1:0-5234 GCA_039918315.1 Ginsengibacter sp.
TCATTATAGGTAATCCCGAAACCATGAGAAAAGTATAAAGCTTTTCCGGGAGTAAGGTGTTTTTTTACGGTAGGCCACATAGCAATTTGCGCAGCATCACTTAGCAAATAACAAATGATAGTTCCGCGTTGCAATGCTTCCTCAATTTCAAATAATGTGGTGCCTTCCACAAAACCATCTTTCACTGCTTTGTCCCAACTTTTGGAATTTTTTCTTTGCCCAACGATCACGTTGATACCATTTTCTTTTTGGTTCAATGCCTGTCCGGGGCCTTGCACGCCGTAACCAATTACCGCCACCACTTCGTCTTTCAAAATCTCCTGTGCTTTCGACAGCGGAAATTCTTCCCTGGTAACTACATTTTCGTTTATTCCTGCAAAATTTAATGTTGCCATTTTTTTTATTTGTTTTTTAAGAGTTTAATTTTTTAAATGACTTTCTATAAAGATTTAATTTTTCAATTTATGGATTGAACAATAAATCCTCAGCCTGTTTTTTTAAGATGCTTCCGATAATTTGGATCTGTCAACCTCAATCAATTTATCGATTTGCTGTTGTACTTTAACTGCCTTATCATAAGTAGTATTTAAAATAAAACTGGCAGCACCTTTGTAAATATTTTCCTGGAACTCAAATGCAGTAAGGCTTTTGATCCGTACGCGTCTCCTGTTGCAAATGTTGATCATACGGTTCAAAACGTTGAAGCCGTTATCTGCAAAAACATCTAAAGTGTAATCTGTATTCATAACTTTTTTTTTAATTTTTATTTGAAAAATCAGGCTTCCAGTTTTATTTCACTTACACTTGCACCCGTTGCTATCATTGGAAAAACATTGTCTTCTTTTTCTACTTTTACTTCCAGGAAGTAAGGGCCATCATGATCCAACATTTCTTGTAAAGCAGGTACCAGGTCATTTCTTTCAACCACCTTTTTTGCCTTAATCCCATAAGCCTCGCTGATCTTAATGAAATCAGGATTTACCATTTCGGTAAATGAATATCGCCGCTCAAAAAACAGTTGTTGCCATTGGCGAACCATACCCAAAAATTCATTATTTAGTACAACAATTTTCACAGCAAGGTTATATTGAGAAATCGTTCCAAGCTCCTGCAAGGTCATTTGAAAACCTCCGTCGCCAATAATTGCAATCACTTGCTCAGCGGGCTTTCCAGCTTTAGCACCCATTGCAGCAGGTAGGGCAAAACCCATTGTGCCGGCACCTCCGGAAGTTACATTTGATCGTGGATTTTTAAAGTCAAAATATCTCGAAGCTACCATCTGATGCTGGCCCACATCGGTAACAACTATTGCATTGCCTTTTGTGATTTTATTTAATTGATAAATAACCTCAGCCATTTTTACTTCGTTCTTATCATTCTCACAATCTTTAGAGATTATTTTTTCGTGTTCGATTTTTCGAAAAGTATTAAAGCTCTCTATCCATTCCGAATGCTCCGCATTTTTAATTTGCCCGGTGAGCAATTGCAATGCTTCTTTTGCATTTGCATTTATCGCTACATCAGTTTGTATAATTTTATTCAGCTCCGCTTTATCAATATCAATATGAATTATTTTAGCCTGCTTTGCATATCGGTTTACATCTCCTGTAACACGGTCATCAAAACGCATTCCCACACCAATTAATAAATCACATTCATTGGTATTTACATTGGGTCCATAGTTACCATGCATTCCCAGGTAACCCACGTATAACGGATGATCTGTTGGAAAACCTGACAGCCCTAACAACGTGCAGGCTACCGGTATATTTCCTTTTTCAGCAAATGCAATTAGTTCTTTTGTAGCACCTGATAATGTGATTCCCTGACCCGCAAGTATGTATGGTTTTTTAGCAGCATTAATCAACAAAGCAGCATCTTCAATTTTTGTGATGTCAATTTCAGGAACAGGATGATAGGTTCTTACCTCAGTACATTTTTCATAATTGAAATCTGTTTT
The DNA here is from genome assembly GCA_039918315.1 of Ginsengibacter sp. GTDB lineage: Bacteria > Bacteroidota > Bacteroidia > Chitinophagales > Chitinophagaceae > Ginsengibacter. Next base: position 1,961 of record JBDSHT010000312.1, read on the forward strand.
TGCAATTTGCGCATCCTTTGTAATGTCCACCACCACAGGACCGGGCCTGCCACTCTCCGCGATGTAAAAAGCTTTGGCTAATGTTTTTGCAATGTCTTCTGCCCTGGTAACCTGGACATTCCATTTGGTAACAGGAACAGTGATATTCATAACATCTATTTCCTGGAACGCATCAGTGCCTAATAAATGAGACGCCACCTGTCCAGTAATACAAACAAGAGGAGTGCTATCTATCATCGCATCCGCAATACCTGTAACCAGATTGGTAGCACCTGGCCCGGACGTTGCGAACACAACACCTGCTTTTCCTGTAACACGTGCGAGGCCCTGAGCTGCATGCACTGCGCCTTGTTCGTGCCTAACTAAAATATGTTTTATTTCGTCAGCATAACTATACAGTGCATCGTAAATGGGCATGATAGCGCCCCCCGGATAACCAAAAATTGTGTCCACATTTTCTGCCAACAGAGAAAGTATCACGGCTTCAGAACCCGAAATATTTTCCTTTGTTAACGGTGTAGATTCAGTTTTTTTCTCGGTTTGATTTTTTGTTTCTATCATGATTCTTATTTTTATTATTGATGGAATTCAGATTTTATTTTTTGAGATAATACTCTTTTAATTTTCATCGGTTACACATCCTTCTGCGGCGTTGCTTACACATTTTGCATACTTGTATAAAACTCCTTTTGTTGCCTGCAATGGAGGTTGTTTCCAATTCTGTTTTCGCTTCGCGATAATTTCTTCACTAACTTTTAAATTAATTGTATTGGAAGCGATATCGATTTCGATGATGTCTTCATCTTCAACAAATGCAATCAATCCTCCGTCATACGATTCCGGCGTTATGTGTCCGACGACAAATCCATGGGTTCCGCCACTAAATCTTCCATCGGTAATCAGAGCCACTGATTTGCCCAAACCTGCGCCTATTATGGCTGACGTGGGTTTCAGCATTTCGGGCATACCTGGTGCGCCTTTAGGTCCAACATATTTTATTACCACTACATCGCCAGACTTTATCTTCCCTGAATTGATACCCTTTATCAAATTATGTTCGCCATCAAAAACCCTTGCAGGACCTGTAAATTTCTCTCCTTCTTTTCCACTAATCTTTGCAACGCTTCCACCTTCAGCAAGGTTGCCATAAAGTATTTGAAGATGTCCCGTTTTTTTGATTGGATCTTTTAATGAATGAATAATCTTCTGATCATCAAAATCAAGGTCGGGTACATTCTCTAAATTTTCTGCAATTGTTTTTCCGGTAACGGTTAAGCAATCACCGTGTAGTAAATTTTCTTTTAATAAATACTTCATCACGGCAGGCACGCCTCCATATTGGTGTAAGTCCTGCATTAAATATTTCCCACTTGGTTTAAAATCTGCAAGCACTGGAATCTTATCACTAAAAATTTGAAAATCATCTTGTGTTAATTTTATATCTACACTCTTTGCCATCGCAATTAAATGAATCACTGCGTTAGTAGAACCACCTAAAATAATTACAATCGTGATTGCATTTTCAAAAGCTTTTCTTGTCATGATATCTTTTGGCTTGATATCTTTCTCTAATAAATTCAGAATTGCTTTTCCGGCATCAAGGCATTCATTTTTCTTATCCTCGCTTAGCGCAGGATTTGAAGAAGAGTAGGGGAGGCTCATACCCAATGCTTCGATAGCAGAAGCCATTGTGTTAGCAGTGTACATTCCGCCACAGGCACCAGCTCCAGGGCATGATCGATGTACAATTTCTTTAAAGTCTTCCGGGCTTAATTGCCCTGCCATTTTTTCCCCAAGCGCCTCAAATGCGGAAACGATATTTAAATCTTTCCCTTGATAATGGCCTGCCGCTATTGTGCCACCATACACCATTATTGCAGGACGATTTAATCTTCCCATTGCGATTAAAGAGCCCGGCATATTTTTATCACAACCCGGCAACGCAATCAATCCATCATAATATTGTGCGCCACAAACGGTTTCGATTGAATCTGCAATTACATCCCGACTCACCAGGGAGTATCTCATTCCATCGGTTCCATTACTTATGCCATCACTTACTCCAATGGTATTAAATATCAGTCCAACCATATTTTGATCCCACACACCTTTCTTCACCAAAGTTGCTAAATCATTTAAGTGCATGTTACATGTGTTGCCTTCGTAACCCATGCTTACAATCCCAACCTGCGGTTTTTTTAGATCATCATCCGTTAAGCCTATACCGTGCAACATGGCTTGGGCAGCGGGTTGTGTCTCGTCTTGTGTAATAGTTTTGCTGTATTTATTTAGTTCGCTCATGATAGAATTTCGGAGTGAGTATATATTTTTTCAGTTACTAATTCTTTATATTTCTTTTGGATAATTGCTCCAAATGTGTCATTCCAATCTTTTGCAAAAGGTACATTATCAAGCGCAGCTATTCCAATTATTTCTGCTGCTGTTCCGCAGAAAAAAGCTCCATCGGCCCCATGCACATCTGATAATTCAATTTGTTTTTCTACTGTCTTAATGTTTAGTGATTCACAAATTTCAAAAACAGTGGCTCGCGTGATACCGGGTAAAATGTTTCCGACTTGTGGCGTGTAAAGTACTCCCTCTTTTTCTACAAAGAAATTAGCACCAGGACCTTCTGCAATAAATCCATTACCATCTTTCAAAAGTGCTTCATCAAAACCTTTTGCTTTTGCTTCCTGGCTTGCAAGAATTGAATTCACGTAATGCCCTGTTGCTTTGGCTTCAATTTTAAAACCTTTTGGGTTGGGCCTTTCAAAAGAAGATGTCATCACCTGTAACAATTGATCGCCCAGGAAAGGTTTCATTTGCCACGCCTCGATTGTTATAAACGATTCTTTGTTTGGCGTGAAACTCATGTTGGCAGGGGCATACACCAATGGTCTGATGTAGGCATCCTGGAGATTATTCCTTTCCAGAATTTCATAAGTGGCTTTGATCAACTCATCGATATTCCATGTGTAAGGAAGATTTAATGCCTCGGCTGATTTTTGTAATCTTTCAAAATGCGCTTCTTCTTTAAATATTTTGGTTTCGCCGGATGCAGTCTTATACGACCTGATTCCTTCGAAAACACCATACCCATAATGAAGGGTTTGACTGTATAAGTCAATGGTAGCCTCTGAAGCTTTTACGATCTTGCCGTTTACATAAATAAAAGTGTCTCCGTTGTAATACATAAAATTTGTGTTTCTGAAATGGGTTTAAAATAAAAAACCCGCCATCTTGTAGGAGGCGGGATAAACTATATTTTCTTTCT